>NZ_JAPJPF010000026.1 GCF_030825805.1 Streptococcus sp. | reverse complement strand
AGTTAGAGCCAGAGATCAAAGACAAGAAACGCAAACAAGTTGGTATTTTGGGTGGGAATTTCAATCCGGTCCATAATGCCCATCTCGTGGTTGCAGACCAGGTCCGCCAACAATTGGGCTTGGACAAGGTCCTTCTCATGCCAGAATATGAGCCTCCGCATGTGGATAAAAAAGAAACCATTGATGAGCGTCATCGCCTGAAAATGCTAGAACTAGCCATCGAAGGGATTGAAGGGCTAGAAATCGAGACGATTGAGCTAGAGCGTAAAGGGATCTCTTATACCTACGATACGATGAAGTTGCTCAATGAGCGAGACCCAGATACAGACTATTACTTTATCATTGGAGCGGATATGGTGGACTACCTGCCAAAGTGGTATCGGATTGACGAGTTAGTGGAGATGGTCCAGTTTGTCGGTGTTCAACGTCCCCGTTACAAAGCGGGAACTTCTTATCCAGTGATTTGGGTCGATGTTCCCCTGATGGATATCTCTTCAAGCATGGTGCGAGAGTTTATCGCTCAAGGTCGGACGCCCAACTTTATGTTGCCAAAACCAGTCTTGGACTACATCAAGAAAGAAGGTTTGTATTAATGACCTATGAAAACTATCTCGGCTTTTCTCGAGAGGTCTTGCTCGAAAAAATGGGCCAAATCCTTCCGGAAAAACGCCTAACCCACTGTTTAGGGGTTGAGAAGGCCGCTCGTGACTTAGCTAAGCGCTATGGGGCAGATGAAGAGCAGGCTGGCCTAGCCGGTTTATTACATGACTACGCCAAGAAATTATCAGATCAGGAATTTCTGGACTTGATCGATCGCTATGAGCTGGATCCAGCATTAAAAAACTGGGGCAACAATGTCTGGCATGGGATGGTCGGGATTTATAAGATCCAAGAAGATCTAGGACTGACAGATCCAGCCATTCTTCGCAGTATTGAGATTCATACGGTTGGGAGTGATCAGATGTCAACCTTAGACAAGATTGTCTATGTGGCTGATTACATTGAGCACAACCGGGCTTTTCCGGGGGTAGAGCAAGCACGTGACATCGCCCAAGTCTCCTTGGATCGTGCTGTGGCTTATGAGACGGCTCGCACAGTCGAACACCTAGCTCACCAAGGATTGCCGATTTATCCCCAAACCCTTGAAACCTACAATGCCTTTGTGAAGTATTTGAAAGAGGAGCAGTGAGTGAAAACAGCTTTTATCATTATTGATGTACAAAATATCCTCGTGGAGACAGGTTTTGAGACAGAAAAGCTGTTAGAGAAGATTGCTTATTTACAAGATCAGGCTAGAAAACAGCAGATTGAAATCATCTACATTCAGCATATTGAAACGCCAGAGGCTTTAACCTCGGAAGATTGGCAATTATCTCCTCTGTTGAAAAGACAGGAGAATGAAAAGGTATTTCAGAAGCGATACAATAGCATGTTTAAAGAGACAGGATTAAAAGAATATTTGGATCAACAAGGGATTGAACAACTGGTCCTATGTGGCATGCAGACAGAATATTGTGTCGATACATCCGTCAAAGTGGGCTTTGAATACGGCTACAAGCTGGTCATTCCAGAAGGAGCTGTCACAACCTTTGATGGAGAGGATATTCCGGCAGAAACGCTTAATGAATTTTATGAAAATATTTGGGCAGAACGTTTTGCGGATGTCTTAGATTACAAATCAATTTTTTAAGGAAAGAGGACTAAATGAAAGAAAAAGAATTACTTGAACTTGTTGTTAAAGCTGCCGATGAAAAACGTGCAGAAGATATTGTGGCTTTGGATGTTCAAAGCTTGACCAGTGTGACGGATTACTTTGTTATCGCAAGCTCTATGAACAGCCGTCAGTTGGAAGCGATCGCAGAAAATATTCGCGAGAAAGTCGTTGAAGCTGGGGGCAATGCCAGCCACGTCGAAGGTGACTCAGCAGGAGGTTGGGTCCTTCTTGACTTAGGTGGTGTAGTGGTCCATGTCTTCTCAGAAGAAATGCGTGCCC
Organism: Streptococcus sp.; assembly: GCF_030825805.1. Lineage (GTDB taxonomy): Bacteria > Bacillota > Bacilli > Lactobacillales > Streptococcaceae > Streptococcus. Next base: position 23,944 of record NZ_JAPJPF010000026.1, on the reverse strand, counting down.
ACTATAACCTAGAAAAGCTATGGCACGAAGCAAGTGCTGTCGATCTTTCAGCAGCCCTAGCATAAGCAGGTAAACTCAGTTGGCAGCAACTGAGTTTTGTTGGTTAAATTGAAAATTCTATGGAAAGAAAGGATGGAGCCTTGTGCTTGGTTAGGTTTCTAACTGAACACGAGCTAAAAGCTGTGAGAAAAAGAGTAACTTCCTTTGTATCTGACGATACGGCAGAAAGTTTCCTATTTTCTCTTTGCTTTTAACGCTCTTTGTATCTTGATTTATGGCGACTTATGAAACGTTTGCGGCGGTCTACGATGCGGTCATGGATGATAGTCTGTATGACTTATGGACGGATTTTTCCCTCCGGCATCTTCCTAAAAGCAAGGATCGGAAAAAATTACTGGAATTGGCTTGTGGGACAGGGATCCAGTCTGTCCGCTTTTCTCAAGCTGGTTTTGATGTGACAGGATTAGACCTGAGTGCTGACATGCTGAAAATTGCTGAAAAAAGAGCTGCTTCAGCCAAGCAGAAAATTGATTTTATCGAGGGCAATATGCTGGACCTGTCGCAAGCAGGCACTTATGATTTCGTGACCTGCTACTCGGATTCTATCTGCTATATGCAGGACGAGGTAGAAGTAGGAGACGTCTTTAAGGAAGTCTATAATGTCCTCAATGAAGGTGGAGTCTTTATTTTTGATGTCCATTCGACCTACCAGACAGATGAGGTCTTCCCAGGCTATTCTTATCATGAAAATGCGGAAGACTTTGCCATGCTTTGGGATACCTACGAGGATGAAGCCCCTCACTCGATCGTCCATGAGCTGACCTTCTTTGTCCAAGAAGAAGATGGATCCTTTAGTCGGCACGATGAAGTTCATGAGGAACGCACTTATGAAGTTTTAACCTATGACATCTTATTGGAGCAGGCTGGCTTTAAATCTTTCAAATTGTTCGCAGACTTTGAAGATAAGGAGCCAACAAAGACCAGCAAACGTTGGTTCTTCGTAGCACAGAAGTAGGCCAGCATGACAGTTACAGGAATTATTGCAGAATTTAATCCCTTTCACAATGGACACAGGTACCTGCTAGAACAGGCAGAAGGGGTGAAAATCGTCACCATGTCTGGGAATTTTGTCCAACGTGGTGAACCTGCCATTGTAGACAAATGGACACGGGCCCAGATGGCTTTGGAAAATGGAGCGGATTTGGTGGTCGAGCTCCCCTTTCTCGTGGCTGTTCAGTCGGCTGATCATTTTGCCAAGGGAGCGGTGGAGATTTTGTCCCGTCTGGAAATCGACCAATTGACCTTTGGGACAGAAGAAGTCTTGGATTACCAAGCGATTGCGACAGTTTATTCGGAGAAAAAAATAGAAATGGAAGCTTTCCTGCGAAGCCTTCCTGACGATTTATCCTATCCACAAAAGACCCAAAAAATGTGGGAAAGCTTTGCTGGAGTGGAGTTCACAGGGGATACTCCCAACCATATTCTAGGGCTGGCTTATGCCAAGGCCTGTGCTGGGAAGGAAATTGCGCTCAAGCCTATTCAACGCCAAGGTGCAGGCTACCATTCAGAAGAAAAAGAAGTGGCCTATGCTTCTGCCACTAGTCTACGCCTACACAAGGAAGATCAGGACTTTGTCGCTAAATTCATGCCCAATAGCCAACTCTTTCAGTCGGCTCCGCAGGTGTCTTGGGAGGATTATGACCAACTGCTCCGTTATCAAATCCTAACCCATCCGGATCTGACACAAATTTTTCAGGTCAATGAGGAACTGGCCAACCGGATAAAGGAGGCTGTTCGAAGTGCTAACTCTGTGGAAGATCTGGTGGAGAAAGTCGCAACCAAGCGCTATACCAAGGCTCGTGTCCGCCGCATCTTGACCTACATCTTGGTAGGGGCGATGGATCAAGCTCTTCCCAATGCCATTCATGTCTTAGGGTTTTCTGCAAAGGGACAAGCCCACCTCAAAGGCTTGAAAAAATCAGTAGAAATCGTGACCAGAATCGGTAAGGAACCTTGGGACAATTTGACCCAGCAAGCGGATCAGGTGTATCGGCTAGGCCATCCTGCACTTAAGGAACAAAATTTTGGACGCGTTCCAGTGATTGTATGGTAAAGAAAACTTTTATCTAAACTAAAAAGATAAAAGTAGAAGCATATAAAAACAGAAAAAGGAATCTTCTTTTATGAGAACGAAAAAATCAATCTTACTTTGCCTCTTGGCTATAATTGCCCTCAGCCTAGGTGCTTGCTCGAGCATTAACAATAAAGGAAATAGTACTCAGAAAAAAACAAGTCAAAGTTCACGTAAAGCAGAGGATATAACAAGTCTTTTAGAAGAAATCGAGACCACTAACGAAAAAATGACTAGTGTTCGTCAGAAAACGGATATAAGTGGTTCATTAAATACAAAAGAAGAAACTATTCAAAAAAAACAAAAAATGACTTCGCAAGTTATCTATAAGACTGAAAAGCAAGAAGTAGAGATGGCATACATTAGTGTTAAGACCTTGGAGAATGGGGAAGAAAATTTTAAAGAACTCTTGATGCCGGGTGGTGAAATGACTCCAATGTATACCCGTTATAATAAAAGTGGAGAATGGGATAAGGAGATTTATGGAAAAGACGGTAAATATATTGTTAACCCGGATTATTTCCAGCTCTTAAAGGGGCTGAATGAACTAACAGAAGATTTAGCTCTAGAAGAAACGGATGACGCTTATGTCTTCAAGTTGAAAAATAAGGATGCTGACTTAATAAGCATTTATGGAGACGAGTTCCAGTTTAACTTATCACAATTCCCTGATTCAAAATACAAGACTGACTTGATCGTAAAGATTGACAAAAAAACTAAATTCCTTAAAGAATTCAAGATGACAGTATCTACTTTAAGTAATAAAGGATTACTGACTATCAAGAGTGAAACGACATACTCAGACTGGAACTTGGTTGAAAAGGAAGACATCCCAACTAACACTGACGAGAAGAACGAACAATAAATTGCTATGTTAAGTATCGCTATTTCCAAAGGCAAAGCTCATAAGGAACCAGTCAATAGGAAATGTTAGATTAGGATGTACAAGTAAACATCTTCTTTTCTGTTAAATAAAAGATATAGAAGAGAACGAATTCTACTATTTTTCTTAGTGATTTTTCATGGTTACTGTGTTATAATAATGAAGATTAAAATGTAAACTATTAAAAGGAGAACCTCCAATGGGACGTAAATGGGCCAATATTGTGGCAAAGAAAACTGCCAAAGATGGCGCTAACTCAAAAGTATATGCGAAATTCGGAGTAGAAATCTATGTAGCCGCTAAAAAAGGTGAGCCAGATCCAGAATTGAATACTGCTTTGAAATTCGTTATCGACCGTGCTAAACAAGCACAAGTGCCAAAACACGTAATTGATAAAGCAATCGATAAGGCAAAAGGAAACACGGACGAAACCTTTACAGAAGGACGTTACGAAGGGTTCGGACCAAATGGTTCCATGTTGATCGTTGATACCTTGACATCAAATGTTAACCGTACAGCTGCGAATGTCCGGGCTGCCTTCGGTAAAAACGGCGGAAACATGGGAGCTTCAGGTTCTGTATCTTACCTCTTTGACAACAAAGGTGTTATCGTCTTTGCGGGTGATGATGCGGATGCCATCTTTGAGCTTTTATTGGAAGCAGATGTGGATGTAGACGATGTTGAAGCAGAAGAAGGAACAATCACTGTTTACACTGCTCCAACTGACCTTCACAAAGCGATTGTTGCTTTGCGTGAATCTGGTATCGAAGAATTCCAAGTAACCGAATTGGAAATGATTCCTCAATCAGAAGTTGAGTTGTCAGGTGAAGATTTGGAAACCTTTGAAAAACTTTACAGCGTTCTTGAAGATGATGAGGACGTGCAAAAGATCTACACTAACGTAGATGGATTCTAATAGAAATAGACCTTTGAAGATAATTTCTTCGAAGGTTTTTTTCTTGAGGTTTGGCATTTTTAGGAAGAAAGCAGAGGTCGCAAAAATAATGATATAGTTCCTGGCTATAACTGAGAGAAAAAAATAGGAATTAGACGAATAGGGGAGGCAGTGATAGAATAGAACTATGCTAGAAAGGGGACGAGAAATGGTATCATTTTCCTATGAACATCTAGTGCCCATTCGGCATTACGTGCATCAGCATCCAGAGTTATCTGGACAAGAATACAAAACTACAGCTTATCTTAAAGCCTATTTGGAAAAGCTAGGTGTACGCATTTTAAACAGTGGATTAAAAACTGGTCTGATTGCTGAAATCGGAAGCGGTAAACCAGTCATTGCCCTTCGCGCAGATATTGATGCCCTTCCAATTCAGGAGAACACGGGTCTCGACTACCAAAGTCAAAACCCTGGTGTCATGCATGCCTGTGGCCATGATTTCCATCAGGTCAGCCTATTAGGGGCTGCAGAAGTCCTAAAAGGTATGGAAGCAGACTTAAAGGGAACGGTTCGGTTGATTTTTCAGCCGGCTGAGGAGACTTCTGAAGGAGCATCTGCGGTATTAGCGACCGGGCTCCTAGAGAATGTACAGGCCATCCTTGGATTTCACAACATGCCATCATTGTCTGCGGGTCAGTTGGCCCTGCGTCCAGGTGCCATGATGGCGGGGGTTGAAAAGTTCAAGGTGACTGTCACTGGGGTGAGCAGTCATGCGGCTCGACCGGATCTCGGTTTAGATACGGTTGTAGCAATCACTAGTATGGTCCAGCAGTTGCAGACCTTGGTCTCGCGTACGGTTTCGCCATTTGAGACAGCTGTTCTATCGGTGACCCATATCGAAGCTGGTTCAACCTGGAATGTTCTTCCCAAGTCTGGTTACTTTGAAGGAACCATTCGAACCTTTAATCCGGATCTCCAGAGACGGCTCAAGGCGGATTTCATTCGCGTGATCGAACAGATCTCCAACAGCACGGGAGTCATGGTCCATTTTGATTGGGGCAAGACACCACCGGTTACCTATAATGATAAGGCTTTGGCTAAAAAAGTCTTTCGTTGGTCCAAGTCTTTTGCAGAAGTTGTTGAGGCCCAGCCATCGACAGCGGGTGAAGATTTTGCCTTCTATCAAGAGAAAATCCCTGGAGTCTTTGCTTTTATCGGATCTAATGGTGCAGCAGATGCACCGGATCTCCACCATGATAGCATGGTCATAGATGATGCAGCTTTTGCAGTATCAGTTCCATATTACGTAGAAAATGCCCTCGCTTTACTGGAAAAATTTTCAACCAAATGAGACGTGATAGGTAAAACCTATCACCGCCATAAAGAAAATATAATACCCAAGAGTCGGGAATTTTGATATGATGGAAAAAGCTGTTTTTTAAAGAGGAATAAACAATTTTAGTGAAAAAGGAGAACAAATGAAATTGAATAAATTCATCAAATATGTTGGTTTAAGCCTTGTGGGCTTAGCAGCAGTTGGGACTTTGGTAGCCTGCTCATCCAAGTCATCAAGTAAATCAAGTGGAAAACGGACCATTGAAGTTGCAACAGTTGGAACAACCAAACCCTTCACCTATGATAAGGACGGGGAATTGACTGGTTATGAAATCGAAGTCATGCGTGAAATCTTCAAAGGTTCAGATAAGTATGAAGTCAACTTTAATAAGACAGAGTGGTCTTCTATCTTTGCGGGCTTAGACGGTGATCGTTACCAGATCGGTGTCAGCAACCTTAGCTACGATAAAAAACGTGCGGAGAAATACTTGTACCCAAATCCTTACGCTAAGAACCCAGTGGTCTTAGTAGTCCGTAAAGATTCAGGTATCAAATCACTAGACGATATCGGTGGCAAGTCTACAGAGGTCATCCAAGGAACTTCTACAGCGAAACAGTTGGAAGCCTACAATAAAGAGCATAAGGATAATCCAACTGAGCTCAAATTTACAGAGGGTACCATCCAATCCATTCTTGCTAATTTGAGCGATGGCCGTTCAGATTATAAGATTTTTGAACGCTTGACAGTTGAAGCCTTGATCAAGGACCAAGGGTTGGATAATTTGGAAGTGATTGAACTTCCAAGTGATCAACAACCATATGTATACCCAATCCTTGCCAAAGGTGAGAAAGAATTGGAAACCTTCGTCAACAAACGGATCAAAGAGTTGTACGAAGACGGGACACTTGAAAAGTTGTCTAAGAAGTACTTTGGTGGAACCTACCTTCCAGAAGCTTCTGATATTAAATAAGGTTTTTTAAAAACATCATAAGGAGAAAGAACATGAAATTAACAAAACTTTTTGGTGTAGCAGCTCTTGCTACCGTTGCAACCTTTGCTTTGGCAGCATGTGGGTCTTCAAACTCATCAAAATCATCTGATAAAGATGGTGTGACAACTGTTAAAGTTGGGGTGATGAACTTAAGTGATACAGAAGAAGCACGTTGGAAAGAAGTGCAAAAGAACTTAGATGATGCAAAAGCAAACATCAAATTGGAATTCACTCAGTTTACAGACTACTCACAACCAAACCAAGCTGTTCGTGACGGGGATGTGGATATCAACGCTTTCCAACATTACAACTACCTTGAAAACTGGAACAAAGAAAACAGCGCAGATCTAGTTTCTGTAGCAGATACTTATATTGCGCCAATCCGTCTTTACTCTGGTACAAAAGATGGGAAGAACAAATACACAGATGTGAAAGACATTCCTGAAAAAGGAACCATTGCAGTACCAAACGACCCAACAAACGAAAGCCGTGCTTTGTATGTATTGGAATCAGCTGGTTTGATCAAGTTGGATACAAAAGATGGGGAATTGGCTACCATCAGCAACATCAAAGACAATCCAAAGAACTTGACAATTTCTGAGTTGGACGCTTCTCAAACAGCTTCTTCACTTCCATCAGTTGATGCTGCAATCATCAATAACACCTTTGTTCGTGAAGCAGGTATTGATTACAAGAAAGCTCTTTTTGTAGAAAAAGCAAACAGCAACTCTAAACAATGGTACAACTTGATTGCAGCTAAGAAAGATTGGAAATCATCTGATAAAGCAAAAGCAATCGAAGCTATTATTAAAGCCTACCATACTGATAACGTGAAGAAAGTCATTGAAGAATCTTCAGACGGTATGGACCAACCAGTTTGGTAATTGAGAGGATGAATAGAGAGGTGGAGAAGGTTTTCTCTACCTCTTATCGTGTATAGTAGGAGGAAATGATGTCCAATCCAAGAGAGACAGAACAAATACGCAAATTTGAAAATGATGAGGTCGCTCAGCATTATTTTGAAGTCCTAAGGACTCTCATCTCCAAGCGGTCTATCTTTGCCCAGCAGATTGGTTTAAAAGAAGTAGCAACCTACCTGGGAGAAATCTTCACAGCTGCGGGGGCTAAGGTAACTGTGGATGACAGCTACACAGCACCATTTGTTATTGCTAAATTTGTTTCGCCTAATCCGGATGCGAAGACCATCATTTTCTACAACCATTACGATACAGTTCCAGCAGATGGTGACCAACCTTGGACGAGTGATCCCTTTACCCTTTCGGTCCATTACGGGACCATGTATGGTCGAGGGGTAGATGATGACAAGGGGCATATTACAGCACGCTTGACGGCTATTCGAAAATATATCCGTGAAAATGGCGACCTCCCGGTTAACATTACCTTCATTATCGAAGGTGCAGAAGAGTCCGCTTCGACCGATCTAGATAAGTATCTAGCCAAGCACAAAAAACACTTGCGTGGGGCAGATCTTTTAGTCTGGGAACAAGGAACTCGTAATCAACAAGGGGAACTGGAGATCTCCGGTGGAAACAAGGGGATTGTGACCTTTGACATGGTGGTCAAAAGTGCAGATGTGGATATCCATTCTAGCTATGGTGGAGTGGTGGAATCAGCATCTTGGTATCTGCTCAATGCTTTGTCCAGTCTTCGAGATAAAGAAGGTCGCATCTTGGTGGATGGCCTCTATGACTTGATTGAGGAACCTAACGAGCGGGAACTGGCCCTGATTGATCGTTATGCCAATAAAACGGCAGACGATGTGACAGAAATCTATAATCTCCAATTGCCTATCTTGAAAGAGGAACGAAATGAGTTCTTAAAACGTTTTTATTTTGAGCCAGCCATGAACATTGAAGGTTTGGGGACAGGCTATCAGGGACAAGGCGTCAAGACGATTCTCCCTGCAGAAGCTCGAGCCAAGATGGAAGTTCGTTTGGTACCAGGATTGGAACCCAAACAAGTCTTAGAATTGATTCGTGCTCAGTTGAATAAAAATGGCTTTGAGAAGATTGAACTTATTTTCACACTAGGGGAAATGAGCTATCGGAGTGATATGAGTGCGCCGTCCATCCTCAATGTGATTGATCTGGCCAAACGCTTTTATCCAGAAGGGGTCTGTGTCCTTCCGACAACTGCAGGCACTGGTCCCATGCATACGGTCTTTGAGGCCTTGCAAGTTCCAATGGCTGCCTTTGGTATTGGAAATGCCAATAGTCGAGATCATGGTGGGGATGAGAATGTGAAAATTGCAGACTACTATACCCATATTGAATTAATTAAGGAGTTAATCACAAGTTATGAGTAAAGAAATTATCAAACTGGACCATATCGATGTTACCTTTCATCAGAAAAAACGGGAAATTATAGCCGTGAAGGATGTGACCATTCATATCAATGAAGGGGATATTTACGGGATTGTTGGTTATTCTGGAGCAGGGAAATCAACTCTTGTACGGGTCATCAATCTCTTGCAAGTACCGTCAGCAGGTACTATCACTGTAGATGGCGATGTCATCTATCAAGACCAGGTGACCTTGAATGCTGCGGCTTTACGCCAAAAACGCCGAGACATTGGTATGATTTTCCAACATTTCAATCTAATGGCCCAAATGACCGCTGCTGAAAATGTGGCCTTTGCCCTTAAACATTCAGACTTATCTAAAGAGCAAAAGGCTGAAAAAGTAGCCAAGTTGTTGGAACTAGTTGGTCTGTCAGATCGGGCGGACAACTATCCTGCTCAATTGTCAGGTGGACAAAAACAACGGGTGGCGATTGCGCGTGCGCTCGCCAACGATCCAAAGATTTTGATATCTGACGAATCAACATCCGCACTAGATCCAAAAACGACCAAACAAATCCTTGCTCTTCTGCAAGAGCTGAATCAGAAGTTGGGCTTGACAGTGGTCTTGATTACCCATGAAATGCAGATCGTTAAAGACATTGCCAATCGGGTAGCAGTCATGCAAAATGGTGAATTGATTGAAGAAGGCTCTGTTTTAGACATCTTCTCTAATCCTAAGAACGAATTGACACAAGACTTCATCACAACTGCAACAGGAATCGATGAAGCTATGGTGAAAATCAATCAGCAACAAATTGTTAAGAAATTGCCGGCTGATTCTGTTTTGGCCCATTTGAAATATTCTGGTTCGGTGACAGACACAGCGATTATCAACGATATTTATAAACAGTACCAAGTGTCTGCTAATATTCTACACGGAAATATTGAAATTTTGGATCATACCCCTGTTGGTGAGTTGGTTGTTATCCTTACTGGGGAAGTAGCGAATCTAACTGCAGCACAGCGGGATCTAAAAGCAGCAGGTGTTTCTGTGCGTGTCTTAAAAGAAGGGAGTAATTCATGATTGACTTTATTCAAACCTATCTACCAAATGTTTACCGGATGGGCTGGAGTGGCCAAGCTGGATGGGGAACAGCGATTTATCTGACCCTTTACATGACCTTTATCTCTTTTGTGATTGGTGGTTTATTGGGACTCATTGCAGGATTATTATTAGTCTTGACAGCACCTGGTGGGATTATCGAGAATAAATTGGTTTTCCATATCTTGGATAAAATCACGTCCATCTTCCGTGCCATTCCTTTTATCATCTTGCTAGCCTTGATTAATCCCTTTACTCGTATGATTGTCGGAACTGGGATTGGTCCTACGGCGGCCTTAGTTCCCCTATCTTTAGCTGTCTTTCCTTTCTTTGCTCGCCAAGTTCAAGTCGTTTTGTCTGAATTGGACCGTGGGGTGATTGAAGCAGCTCAAGCTAGTGGGGCAACCTTTTGGGATATTGTTGGTGTCTACCTTCGTGAAGGACTTCCTGATTTGATTCGTGTCACAACCGTTACCCTCATTTCCTTGGTTGGTGAAACAGCTATGGCGGGTGCGATTGGAGCAGGTGGTCTCGGAAACGTCGCTATTTCATATGGTTACCAACGCTTTAATAATGACGTTACCTTGCTAGCAACCTTTTTGATTCTGCTTTTGATTTTCTTTATTCAGTTTATCGGTGATTTCTTGACCAAGAAAATTAGTCACCGGTAAGGATGGGATAGATACATGAAAATAATACAGAAACATCAGTTTAAGCAGGTTGCGGCCTTTGCAGGCTTGTATTTTCTTGCCATTGGCTTAGGTGTCCTACTTGGAAGTCTGGTTGATCATCAAGGCAACATGTTCTATGCTCCAGCCTTCTCTGCCCTGGTTGGTGGAGGAATCTATCAGGTCTATGTTGAGAAAATTCAACGAACAGGAGCCATTCTAGTCGTTGCTCTTGTGATTGGTGCTTTTTTCCTTTTCACTCGTCATGGAGCTGGAGCTTTTCTGCCTGCTCTTGTTGGAGGGCTTTTGGCAGAATTGGTCGCAGCTCGTGGCCACTACCAGTCGAAGTTAGGCAATGCGCTTTCCTTCCTCCTCTTTTCCTTTACGACGACAGGGCCCATTCTCATGATGTGGATCCAACCAGCTAGTTACCGTGCTTCTTTACTAGCCCGTGGGAAGTCGATGGATTATATTGAACGCGTTATGGTACCGTCGAATATGGAGACGGTGAGCTGGTTTTTATTGACCCTTCTTCTTGGAGCTCTACTAGGTTATCTTCTGGGACAATTGGTCTATCAAAAGCTAGATAGAAAATGACATGATGGAGAAGAAATATGCACAATAATATACTAGTCCTTCAGTCAGACTTCGGTCTGGTGGATGGGGCTGTCTCTGCTATGGTCGGGGTTGCTTTAGAGGAATCGCCCACCCTCAAGATTCACCACTTGACCCATGACATTACCCCTTACAATATCTTTGAAGGAAGTTACCGCCTCTTTCAGACGGTAGACTACTGGCCAGAAGGGACAACCTTTGTTTCGGTGGTCGATCCGGGTGTCGGCTCTAAACGAAAGAGTGTGGTAGCCAAAACGGCCAAGAATCAATATATTGTCACTCCGGATAATGGAACCCTCTCTTTCATCAAGAAACATGTAGGGATTGTTGCTATCCGTGAGATTTCAGAGGTAAAGAACCGCCGGGCAAATACAGAGTTTTCTTATACCTTCCATGGGCGTGATGTCTATGCCTATACAGGAGCTAAGTTAGCCAGTGGCCATATCAGCTTTGAGGAAGTGGGACCAGAACTCAGTGTCGAACACATTGTAGAAATCCCAGTAGTGGAAACTGTTATAGAGGACAATCTTGTCAAAGGAGCCGTTGATATCTTGGATGTACGTTTTGGTTCCCTCTGGACTTCGATTACCCGAGAAGAGTTCAATCATTTGGAACCCGAATTTGGGGAACGCTTTGAAGTGACCATCTACAACAATGACATGCTGGTTTACCAAAACCAAGTAACTTACGGCAAGTCTTTCGCAGATGTGCGGATTGGACAGCCAATCCTTTATATCAATTCCCTCTACCGTGTTGGTCTTGCCATCAACCAGGGATCCTTTGCCAAGGCCTATAATGTAGGAGTTGGGGCTTCTTGGCATATCGAAATTAGAAAAATGGAAAATTAATAGGAGATAAAATATGAAACAAAAACAAGCTTTTACAATTAAGGATGTTGTAGCCATCGGGGTTGGAGCGGCCCTCTTTGTGGTCATTGCGATGATCCCAATTCCAGCGCCAGCTCCAAATACCAACATTCAGTTGCAATACGCTCTTCAAGCCCTCTTTAGTGTGGTCTTTGGTCCGATTGTTGGTTTCTTAATGGGCTTTATCGGTCATGCTATTAAAGATGCGATGACTTATGGTCTCTGGTGGACTTGGATCATTTCTAGTGGCTTGTTTGGACTCTTTGTTGGTATCTTCCGCAAGCAAATCGGTAACCTAAAAGGAGAAGTGACCAAGAAAGAATTGATCGTCTTTAACGTCGTACAAGTCATTGCCAACTTGCTTATTTGGGGATTGATTGCTCCGATTGGGGATGTGATGATCTACAAAGAAAGTGCCAACAAGGTCTTCCTACAAGGTGTTGTAGCAGGTTCTGTCAATGCTTTAGTTGTAGCTATTGCAGGTTCTCTTCTCTTGATTGCTTATGCACGGACTCAAACAAAAGATGGAAGTTTGTCTAAAGACTAATCATAAATAAGAAGATAAAGTCTGGGAAACCAGGCTTTTTTTGTTTACCAAAAATATTTTTTACAAAATGTAAAATATATGTTGCAAAATAGAAAATATAGTGTATAATAGAGTTATAAAAACAAGAAAGGAAAAGCCTGTGGCGAAAAATCTCAAATTAAAAATGGCCCGGGTCGAGCATGATATGACCCAGGGGGATCTTGCAGATGCCATCGGGGTGACGCGTCAGACCATTGGCCTGATTGAGGCGGGGAAATATAACCCAACCCTCAGCCTCTGCCTGGCCATTTGTAAGACCTTGGATAAGACGCTGGATCAACTGTTCTGGGAGTAACAGTTTTAACAATAGAAAGAGGAAACATATGAAACAAAAGAAAGAACCAATTGTAAAAGATGAACGGACCATGCTGCTTGATGGAAAAATTGCAGGGGAACTTGTTCTAGGAATGACCTGCTTTATCGCCTTATCAGCCTTTGTGAAAGCTAGTATTCTGGACTTAGAGCTAGTAGCCTATATTCCCGAACTTATTCTCTTGATTGTCATGGGAGTTTATGCCTTTGTGAGAAGGATCAGCTCAGGGATCGACATTCGAGATATGTTAGAAAAAGATAGCTGGTTCAGCCGCATCGGGGCAGGCGTCTTATTTTCCTTATTTGTGATCGCAACGGATGTGATTGGGAAGCGCGAAACGATGAGCTTTATGTTCAGTCCCAAGTATCTGCTCAAAATCGTCCTTGCTATTTTAGTCTTTGCCCTTTTGACTTATCTGTTAGAGAAACCACTTGCTCTTATCAATCGGAAAAAACAAAAGAAGATCGAGGCAGAGTTAGAGGAGGAATAAATGAGATTACAATTGTTGAACAAACAAATTATAGATGAACGAGAAGAAGGACTGGCCAATAAGGCTGGTGCTGAAACGGCTAGTTTTCTATTCCTCGCCTTAGCAGTTTTTAGTGTGGGATCTATGTTTACGACCAATCCTGGACTGAGTCCAATCATGGTCGTAACCTTACTCATTGTTTCAGGATTGTATTATTCGGTTCGTTGTCAACGATTGGGTGTACGGTTTATCAGCTATAGTTACCTCAATCTAATGGGGATTATTACTGTAACTTGTGTTCTCTCCTTATTCATCTGGGCTCAAAATTTTCAATTAAACCAAGCAATCTATCACAATAATCCCTTTCATTCAAAATTTTTGCTGGTGCTTCCTATCACATTTCTCCTGAATCTTCCGATTGTATGGGGGATGAATTCCCTTGTGATGCTCCTTGCAAAAGTAGAGAAAAAACGCTATGAAGCCTATCTAGACCAGTTGGAAAAGGAAGAGTAGGTAGTCGGAGTCTTATTTTCGTCGTGTAAAAGTCTGGAACCCCAGGCTTTTATTTTTCAGTCAAATAAATTGCATTCGTTTTCTCGGGAGAGTATACTGGTATAGTTGAATGAAAAATTCTGATAATTTAATCTTAGAAAAGAGAATCTTATGGCAAAACCTATTCGTGTTTTACTTTACTATAAATATGTTCCCATCGAAAACGCAGAACAATTTGCGGCTGATCATTTGGCTTTCTGTAAATCAATCGGGCTCAAGGGACGTATCCTAGTTGCTGATGAAGGAATCAACGGAACCGTTTCTGGTGATTACGAAACGACGCAAAAATACATGGACTATGTTCACAGCCTTCCTGGTATGGAAGACCTCTGGTTCAAGATTGATGAGGAAAAAGAGCAAGCTTTCAAGAAGATGTTTGTACGATATAAGAAAGAGATTGTCCACCTTGGATTAGAGGATGATAACTTCGATAACGATATCAATCCCCTTGAAACGACAGGTGCTTACTTGTCTCCAAAAGAATTTAAAGAAGCTCTTCTAGACGAGGATACAGTTGTCCTTGATACTCGTAACGACTATGAGTACGATCTTGGACACTTCCGCGGCGCTATTCGTCCAGATATCCGCAATTTCCGTGAGTTGCCACAATGGGTCCGTGATAACAAGGAAAAATTCATGGACAAGCGTGTCGTAGTTTACTGTACAGGTGGCGTCCGTTGTGAGAAGTTCTCAGGTTGGATGGTGCGTGAAGGCTACAAAGATGTCGGTCAATTGCACGGCGGAATTGCAACCTACGGAAAAGACCCAGAAGTTCAAGGAGAACTATGGGATGGGAAGATGTACGTCTTTGACGAGCGGATTGCTGTCGATGTCAACCATGTCGATCCAAGCGTTGTTGGAAAAGACTGGTTTGATGGAACACCATGTGAACGCTATGTCAACTGTGGAAATCCTTTCTGTAACCGTCGCATCTTGACTTCAGAAGAGAACGAAGACAAGTACCTCCGTGGCTGCTCCCATGAGTGTCGTGTTCATCCACGCAATCGTTATGTCGAAGAATACAACTTGTCACAAGCAGAGGTTGCTGAACGTTTGGCCGTTATCGGTGAGACGCTTGATGGAACTCTTGCATAAGTTAAAAACAGCCTTTTGGCTATTTCAGATTGAAGATAAAGTCTTTTGAAAAACTTCCCTTAGGTGAGTACGGACGTCAGCGAACTTCTACGAAGTTCCATGACTTAGTTTTGAACCTAAGGTTTCAAAACTCCCGAGTGCTTGAACTACACTGGTTCAAGCACTTTTTCTCACAGCGGAAAGTTTTTCATCTTCTTTAATGACTAAAAAATAAAAGTCATGTTTTGAAAGTCATCTAGCTGTTTAATGTAGCACAATAATTTGTCTACATTCAAAAGCAGCCTTTTGGCTGTTTTTTTCTATGGAAAGTCATGAAAATTTGTGCTATAATTTGGTAAGCGATTACAAAAAGGAGAAAACAAATGTCAGTTGTGTTTTCAATTCGAAATAAAAAGAGTATGTTTGGCTATCAAAAAGTGATGCCAGCTAAAGATGTATTGAATTTGGTGGAGGGAGTTCTTACCTACAGTTTTGAGGAAGCCATGCTTGGTCGCTCTCTCAAAGATTTTCCAGCCATGATGTGTATCCGCTATGGCAAGAGTTGCTTGCCGATCATCCTTCGTTATCTGGATCAAGAGCATGCTTATCAGTTCATCCTTGCAGATTTTGCCACCCTTGAAGATTGGCGACTCATCTTGGAATGGCTCAGTGCCCTAGCTCGCCAGTTGGGAAATGAGATTCACGATAATTTAGGAACCAGCTATGACGCAGATTCTATTTTCTCTTTTGACTATGAGAACTATTTGCTGAAGAATCTACAGAATCTAGAAAAAGATCCAGACCTTCATCAATATCAACTTCAGGGATTTGCTCATTCTGTGATCTTGGATCGTGAGCTCCTTCGTAAAATTTTAGACTCCGCTCAACCTTTAGAGGAGTTCAGTCAAGTGGTTAAAAAGGTTCAATACAGCTCCGCCTTCTTTAGTCAAGTTCGTTTCTACCGTCAGAACGAAACGGGAGGCATTATTGGCAGTTACAGTCTAACAGAAGATACGGATACTGTCTTGCCACGTGTGCCTTTTGTACCTGCTGAGTTTGTAGAGAAGGTCAATATGGATGAGGTCATCGACTGGAAAGTGAACCTAGTGGAAATCACTGGAAATCCTGATATGCCAGAGAGTTATAAGCCGGTGGCTGCTGTGAATTTAGAAGCCCTACTGGATGCTTTGGACTCGAGTGAATTTGAATTGTTGGATGCTAATCAAATTGAAATTAAAAAATTGTCCAAAGAACGCTTGTTGCAATTAGCCCAACTCTAATAAAAAAAGTTCTCAGTGTTGAGAACTTTTTCTTTTAGTTTGATTCATGTGGCAAGATCAAGTTAAGGATGATTCCTGTCATAGCGGAGAGGGCTGTTCCTGATAGGGTCACTGGACCAAGTTTCAGAATTGCTCCACCAAGTCCAAGAACCAACATGGCACTTGCAATAATCAAGTTGCGCATCAAGCTGAAGTCAACGCGTTCTTTGATCAAGACTTTCAAACCATTACTTGCGATAACCCCATAGAGCAAGATGGACATCCCACCGAGAACAGAGTTTGGAATGGTAGAGATGAGAGCAGTAAATTTACCAAGGAAGCTCAAGGAAATAGCAATCAAGGCTGCATTTCGGATAACGGAAACAGAAGCGATGCGAGTCATCCCAATAACGCCTGTATTTTCACCGTAAGTGGTATTGGCTGGACCACCAAGAAAGGCCGAAACAGATGTAGCAATCCCGTCACCAAGAAGGGTACGATGAAGTCCCGGTTGTTTCAAGAATTGACGGCCACAGATTTGACTAAGCACCGTATGGTCACCGATGTGTTCTGAAATAGTTACGATAGCGATTGGCAAGATAGCGATGGTTTCAGGACCGAAATACAAGTTGTATTGTTTGAAGGCCCCACCCGTATTGAAAGGAAGATAGAAACCAGGAATCTCAAACCAGTTAGCCTTGAGGACCGGATCAAAGTTCACCAAGCCCAAGCAAACTGCGAAGACATAACCACCGATAATGGCGAAAAGGAAAGGAATGATTTTGAAGAAACCTTTTCCTTTGGTGTTGATGAAGGCGGCAATCAGGAAGGTCACGACAGCAACAAGGGCATTTTTCCAATCTCCCCCTTCGACAAAACCAGCGTTTTTAACGGCTGATCCTGCAAGTCCAAGACCAATAACGATAATCATAGGTCCAATGACAACGGCAGGAAGCAATTTGTCAATCCAGCGAGTGCCTGCTACTTTAACCCCTGCAGCGACTAGCACGTAGATCAGACCGGTCAGGATAACCCCTGTTTGGGCTGCATCGACTTTTCCTCCCATTTCCTTCATTGCCAAAGCCATGGCTGTGATGAAGGCGAAGGAAGAGCCGAGGTAGACAGGGACTTTAAAGCCGGTACAAGTCATATAGATCAGTGTCCCAACCCCTGATGCAAAGAGGGCAACGGATACGGGCATGCCCAAGATGAGTGGTACCAGGATGGTTGCCCCAAACATGGCGAAAACGTGTTGGAAACTTAATAAGATTCCTTTTAGGGGTGCCGGACTTTGATCGACATCCAGGAGCAAATCAACAGTTGATTCTTCTTTCATAATAACCTCACTTTTGGGCACCAAAAAAGAGCCCATGAATTTTTTGCATAGCAAGGGCCCTCAGATTATTCATATTCTGTGTCTTTGTCACCTCACAGGATGACATTAAAAACCTTTGCTTCTAAGAAGTATAGCAGAAAAAATTCGTTTTGTAAACGAATTTTTCCCGAGCCAAGAAACGAGAGAGCGAGGAGGGAATCATTGAAGTTCTCATTTTTGTATCAGGAAAGAGGTTAACGATCGACGCAGTGGTTGAGTGGCCCCTCCCACGCTCTAATTCTCGCTTGGACGGGCCTACTCAACTTTGCGGGGGAGGGACGACGAAACCGTCGTTTTAAATGGTAATCGATTTCTGTCCCTCTCCCTTTTCCCGAGCCAAGAAATAAAAAAGCGAGGTAGGAGTTAGTAAGAGTTATCTATTTTCATCATAAAAGAGGTCAACGGTAGACGCAGTGGTTGAGGAATCCTTCTTCCTTTTGGAGGACAGCTCTGTTGTTTCCAATTACAAAAGGCGAACAAGTGAGCTTGCTTTCCCCTTTGCTAGAAGGAAAGAGGCCGATTTTGTGGTATAATAGAGGACTAGAAGTATAATGAATGAGAGAGAAGTTAGAGATGCTGTTAGAAGAATTTGATGCCAATCGACAGGCGATTATCAACCCACAAGACCTACATGGTCCCATTGAAGGATTTCCCAAAGTAGTCATCTCTTGCTTTTCAAGAGTAACTTTTGCGCGCCTCCTTGAGAATTATGACCATGAGGTCATTACAAGAACTTCCATGGCCAACTTTGAAGTCATTGTCTATGGAATTACGATTGGAGACCAACAGGTTGCTGTCTTTAATGCACCAGTTGGGGCTGCTTCCTGTGTGGGGATTATAGAGGATTTGATTCAATTTGGGATGGAAAAACTGGTGCTCTTTGGGACCTGTGGGGTTTTAGATCGAGATATCGAAGCGACCTCCATCATCATTCCAACAGCAGCTCTTCGAGACGAAGGGACCAGCTACCACTATCTTCCAGCTAGTGATGAAGTGGAAGTAAATAAGGAAAGTCTTCCTCTCTTCCAAGCTTTTCTGGATAGTCACAAGGTTTCCTATCAGTCAGGAAAAGTGTGGACGACAGATGCTCCCTACCGAGAAACCATCGACAAGATGAAGCGACGAATGGAAGCAGGAGCCATCTGTGTAGATATGGAATGTTCGGCAGTGGCAGCTTTAGCAGCTTTTCGGGGCTTTGAGCTCTGCCATTTTTTCTACGCAGCAGACCACCTCTCGGAAGAAAAATGGGATATCCGAACCTTATCTAGTCATGAGGATTTAGATAGCAAGGATCGAATCGCGGATTTGGCCATCCAATTTGCGCTCTTATGGGAAAAGGCGAACTAAATGAAAGAAGCAATGATTGAACTGAAGGATTTTTCCTTCCAATACAAGGCACAGTCTGAGCCAACTTTGAAAAATCTCAACTTAACCATTTATAAGGGGGAAAAGGTCCTGATTGTCGGGCCATCTGGCTCTGGAAAGTCAACCATTGGCCAGTGCTTAAATGGGATTATCCCTAATATCTATAAGGGAACCAGTAGTGGGGAATTCCTCATTCAGGGGAAAGAAGCCTTTGATCTCAGTATTTACGAGAAATCTCACTTGGTCAGTACGGTCTTGCAGGATACAGATGGTCAGTTTATTGGTCTCAGTGTTGCAGAAGACTTAGCTTTTGCCCTTGAAAACGATATGGTGGAGCTGGAAAGCATGAAATCCCGGGTCCATACCTGGGCGGAGCGTTTAGATTTGAGTAAGCTCTTGGACCATAGGCCTCAAGATTTATCCGGTGGACAAAAACAACGGGTCAGCTTGGCGGGTGTCCTGATTGACGAAAGTCCGATCCTGCTCTTTGATGAGCCGCTGGCTAATCTAGATCCCAAATCGGGTCAGGATATCATAGATCTGATTGATCAGATTCATGAAGAGCAGGGAACGACAACCATTATCATCGAACACCGTTTGGAGGATGTCCTTTATCGTCCCATCGATCGGGTCATCTTGATCAATCAAGGGCAAGTCCTCTTTAATGGGAGCCCAGATGAGTTGTTGAGGACGACACTGCTGGCTGAAAATGGGATTCGTGAACCCCTCTATTTAACGACTCTTCGCCAGTTAGGCCAGGATATCAGCGAGCTACCGCATTTGGACAAGGTAGAAAAACTACCACTTGGGGATTTATCAGTAGATATCCCAACTCCTCATTTTGAAAAAGGAGCAGAGGCAGAGACAATCCTAGAACTTGGTCATTTGAACTTTGCCTATCGAGAAGGTCAGCCCATTCTAAAAGACCTTTCTCTAACCATTCCAAAAGGCCAACGGTTGGCTATTGTTGGTAAAAATGGGGCTGGAAAATCAACCCTTGCTAAGGCGATTTGTGGCTTTATCCAGACGGAAGGAACCTATTTCTCAAAGGGAGAGGATATCAAGGGCGATAGTGTCAAGGAGCGGGCAGAGCGCGTGGGCTATGTCCTGCAAAACCCCAACCAGATGATCTCGACCAACATGATTTTTGATGAGGTGGCCCTGGGTCTTCGCTTGAGAAATGTTCCAGAGGACCAGATCGAAAGTCGTGTCCTTCAAGCCTTGAAAACCTGTGGTCTCTACGAATTTCGTAAGTGGCCGATTTCTGCTCTATCTTATGGTCAGAAAAAGCGGGTGACCATCGCCTCTATCCTTGTCTTGGGACCAGATGTTCTCGTCCTCGATGAGCCGACGGCTGGTCAGGACCAACGAAACTATACGGAAATTATGGATTTCCTTGATGAACTCCATCAAAAAGGGCATACCATTGTCATGATTACCCACGATATGCAGCTCATGCTGGATTATTCGGACCGGGCAGTCGTGGTCATGGATGGGCAGGTTTTGGCTGATTTGACACCGGCAGAGCTCTTGACCCAACCAGAAATTTTGAAACGGGCTAATTTGAAAGAAACGTCTATTTTCGCCTTGGCAAATCGACTTGGTGTCGATCCTCTTGCCTTGACCCAGTTTTATATGAATCAGAAGGGGGAAGGTCATGAATAATCGCTTAGTCGGCTACCATGCCGGAACCAGTTTTCTGCATCGCCTTTCAGGCGCTAGCAAGCTTCTTTTCTTACTCTTGGTATCATTAGCTGCCATGTTGAGTTACGATACTCGCTTGTTGTTGGTCATTGGTCTAGGTGCCCTCGCCTTATTTGCAACCTCAGGCATTCGTTTGAAAGACATCTCCTTTGTTCTGAGTTTTGCCCTAGTCTTTGCCCTTCTCAATGTCTTGATGGTCTATCTTTTTGCCCCTCAATATGGGGTAGAAATCTATGGAGCAAAGACAGTTCTTCTAGATGGTTTAGGGGCATATAGTATTACAGCCCAAGAGTTATTTTATCTCTTCAACCTAGCTTTGAAGTATGTGTGTACCATTCCCTTAGCTCTCATTTTCTTGATGACCACCCATCCCAGTCAGTTTGCTTCGAGCCTCAACCAGATTGGGGTGTCCTACAAGATTGCTTACTCAGTGAGCTTGACCTTGCGCTATATTCCAGATGTGCAGGAGGAATACCAGATTATCAAGCTCTCGCAAGAAGCAAGAGGCTTGGAGTTGTCCAAAAAGGCCAACTTTATCCAACGGGTGAAGGGAAATCTTCAGATGATTTCTCCCTTGATTTTTAGTTCTTTGGAGCGGATTGAAACGATCTCTACGGCCATGGAACTGCGTCGCTTTGGAAAAAATAAAAAACGGACCTGGTACACCTATCAGGAGATGACCACTCGTGATCGCTTGATTATCTTGGGGTCAATCTTCATGGTGATCTTGAGTATCGTCCTGATTTGGGTAAACAAAGGTCGCTTCTATAATCCTTGGAGGTAAGAAAATGGCAGAAACAATTTTAGTAACGGGAGCATCTGCTGGCTTTGGCCAAGCCATTTGTCACCGCTTAGTTGCCGATGGGCATCGAGTGATTGGCGCTGCTAGACGCATTGAAAAACTACAGGCTCTTCAAGAAGAGCTGGGAGAAGCTTTTTATCCCCTTCAAATGGATGTGACGGATTTTTCTCAGGTGGATCATGCACTTGCCAGTTTGCCAAAAGCTTGGGAGAGAGTGGATGTTTTGGTCAATAATGCTGGCTTGGCCCTAGGCCTCGCTCCAGCTCATGAAGCAGAGGTTGCAGATTGGCTGACCATGATTCAAACCAATATTGTCGGCTTGACCTATCTGACAAGGAAAATCTTGCCCCAGATGGTGGAACGAAATGATGGTTATGTCATCAATATGGGGTCAACTGCTGGGACAGTGCCTTATCCAGGGGCCAATGTGTATGGTGCTTCCAAGGCCTTCGTTAAACAGTTTTCATTAAATCTGCGTGCGGACTTGGCTGGAAAACAGATTCGGGTGACCAATATTGAGCCAGGTCTCTGTGAAGGGACTGAGTTCTCGGTGGTTCGCTTTAAAGGGGATGAAAAACGGGTAGAGGCTCTCTATCGAGACGCCCATGCCATTCAGCCAGAAGATATTGCCAATACCGTAGCTTGGCTCATCCAACAGCCCAAGCATGTCAATGTCAACCGCATTGAAATCATGCCGGTTTCCCAAACCTTTGGACCACAACCAGTCTATCGGGGGGACTAGTTTTACTAACCAGCACGATCCGGTGCTGGTTATTTTTCAATGTTGAGGATAGAGAATAGGAGGGAGGAAACTCATGTCAAAAGCCTTAGTGATTGGTTCTACTGTTTGTGATGTTATGGTCTATCTGGATCGACTACCGAGTCGGGAAGGAGACGCCCATATCCATGAGCAGACTTGGTCTCTTGGAGGGTGTGCCTTTAATGTCACTTCAGTGCTTCATGCTTTAGGTCAAAATGTTGATTTCATCTCGCCAGTGGGGACAGGTGTCTACGGGGACTTTGTCAAGGCAGAACTCGAGAGGCTGGGTATCCAGACTCCAATCTCAGTAACCGGAGCGAATGGTTGTTGCTATTGTTTCATTGAGTCGGATGGGGAACGAACTTTTTTATCAGATCATGGAGTGGAATATGGTTTTCAGAAGGAATGGCTTCAGTCTCTGGGGCAGAAAAGCTACGAATTTATTTATCTCTGTGGCCTTGAAGTAGAAGAGCCGACTGGATCGGAACTGATTCAATCTGTGTCAAAAGTCAAAGGCCAAGTCATCTTTGCACCAGGACCTCGAGGACTCTTGATTCCTGAGGAGCGTTTGGAAGCCATCTATGATCTCCACCCCATTCTCCATGTTAATGAAGCAGAAGCCAAGGCTTTTTCAGCTTGTGAAGAGATTGCTGACGCAGCTAAGAAACTCTACCAAAGAACGGGGCAGTTAGTCATCGTCACCTTGGGAGAAAAAGGAGCGATCGCATACGATGGTATGTTCTACGAGGTGGCCGGATTTCCGACAGAAGTCGTCGATACTGTAGGCGCAGGAGACAGTCATCTGGGAGCCTTTTTAGCGGCATCTTTGCAAGGGCTAGATGTGAAAGAAGCGCTAACCTTTGCTAACCATCTAGCAAGTATGGTTGTGGCGACCAAGGGAGTTCATTTAGAGCGCCATCACTACCATACCCTAGAGCAAGAGTTAAAAAAATTAGTTTATTCAAAAAGAAGCTGACAAACTGTCAGCTTCTTTTTAGTATCATCTTATAACGGACGCTTATTGGGCATGCCTGCTTTTCTTGGGTATTTATTAGGGGTTTCTTTTTTCTTTTCTACAAGAGTGATATAGCGTGGATCCCCATTAGGCAATTCATACTGTAGATTGTCTTCAACCTTGCTAAACAGTAAGTTAAGGGCATTTTTAGCTTCTTCCAACTCTTCTGGAGCATTGCTAGCCTTGAGAGCAAGAAGCCGTCCCCCTACTTTCAGATAGGGAATGGTCAGCTCAGAAAGGACCTGCATGCGGGCTACAGCACGGGCAGTTACGATATCAAATTGGGCACGAAAGGCTTTGTCTTGTGCAAAGTCTTCAGCTCGTCCATGGTAGAAATGTACTCCGCTCAAGCCCAACTCTTCAGCCAGCAAGTGAAGGAAATTGATCCGCTTATTGAGGGAATCAATGATGGTCACATCTAGCTCAGGGAATAGGATTTTCATTGGTAGGCTTGGGAAGCCGGCACCAGCTCCGATATCCAAGAGACGGATGGGGTGGTTTTCAATTAAACCCTGCAAAATGGGTGCGATAGAATCATAAAAATGCTTGAGATAGACTTCGTCTTTTTCTGTGATGGCAGTGAGATTAATTTTCTCATTCCATTCCACGAGGAGCTCAAAATAGCGTTCGTATTGCTCTTTTTGACGATCAGTTAATGGAAAGCCGAGGTCGGCTAAACGGACATAAAATTCTTCTGGTTTCATAAGATAATTTTACCACAAAATAAGGGAAATTTGATATACTGGTACTAAAGAAATGAAAGGAATTCAATAAAATGATTTGGATTATTCTTGGGGTCCTTGTGGTCCTCGCATTTTTAATTGTTGGAGTTTACAACGGTTTGGTGAAAAGCCGCATGCAGACTCGTGAAGCTTGGAGTC
>NZ_JAPJPF010000025.1 GCF_030825805.1 Streptococcus sp. | reverse complement strand
TCTAGGACTTCGCGAGCGTAAACATCAGTAATAATTGACATTTCTTACTCTCCTTTGAGTTTAAATTTTTTACACCTCTATGATACCTTAAAAATACGCGTTTTTCAAGAAAAAACGTTATCTTTGTGCAGATTTTCCTTAACTTTATCAAGAAATCGCTTTCTTTTTGTTTGGAACAGCCTTTATTCGTTTGGCATTTTCAACCTAAAGTATGATATACTATTCTTATGACTGATCTATCTAAAGAAATTATGGAAAAGGCTAACGGTGGCCTAAAATTAAATCCTGATGAACAACGTCGCTTTCTAGGTACGTTTGAAGAGCGCGTTCTAGGATATGCCGATTTAAAAACAAGCAATAGTCCTCAGCTTCAGAAGGGCTTTTTGAAGGTGCTGGAAAGCTTGAATGAACAAGCTAGCCCTCTCTTTGTCAAGATTTCTCCAAATGTTGATTCTAGCGTCCAGTTGAGCTATCTAAAACAAGCAAAAGAATTTGGTTGCCAGGCTACTATTGTTTCGGAGGAACACGACTCCTCTCCTTTTGGGCTCGTGATTCATACAGATGCACCAGTTACCACTACTGACAAGGACCTCCGTTCTACTTTTGCGGATCTCTGGGAGGAAGAAAAGAAACCGACCAAACCTTCCCTTTGGAAAAAATGGTTTGGTTGATCAGAGCTGTCCCTTAGACTTTTTATTAGTATTAAACATTAGATGGAATAAAGCGGTTTAACCGCTTGAGTATGTAGACAAGCTATTGTTTTACATAAAACAGTTAGATGATTATCAAAAATGACTTTTAATTTTTAGTTATTTACGAAGATCAAAAACTTTCCGCTGTGAGAAAAATGCCTGAAACATAATTGTTCCAGGTATTCGGAATTATTGAGACCTTAGGCTCAATAATTAGTCATGGAACTTTGAAAAAGTTCGCTGACGTCCGTACTCACCTAAGGAAAGTTTTTCTGAAGACTTTATCTTCAATTTGAAGCGGTTTAACCGCTTTTTTCTATGCTTAATAGATTTCCGATATTTCTAGCTGTAAAGAGAAGATTTTCCCTCGCATCCTTCAGAAGTTGCTCTAAACTATCGGGATGTTTCGTAATAGAAAAGGCACCAACTATATTTTCAAATGGGAGACTTGGTAAATCATCTGCAAGACTGCCACAAATAGCTATTACTGGGATCCCTTTTTGGGTTCGTCTCGCAACCCCTATCGGAGCTTTCCCGGATAGACTCTGATGGTCCAGTCGTCCTTCTCCGACAATGACCAAGTCTGAGTTGGCTACTTTGGAGTCAAAGTCGATCAAATCTAAACAGATATCAATCCCTGATACTAGTCTCGCTTGCGCAAAGGCACAAAGACCCGCAGCAAGACCTCCACCAGCTCCCATCCCTGCTTGAGTCAAAATACTTGGACAGTGCTTTTCGTAAAAGCTGTAAATAGCTTGATCCACTTGCTCAAACATATTGGGACTGAGCCCCTTTTGTTTTCCAAAAATATAGGTCGCACCATCTAGTCCACATAAGGGATTGGAAACATCTGCTAAGATCTGTATCTGGACATCATCTGGGATCTTGAACGCTTCCTCTTTACGGATGGAATCCCATTCTAAAAGACTTTGTCCACAGGCCTTTAATTCTCTTCCTTCTCTATCATAGAATTGGTAGCCTAGACCTGCTGCAAGACCTAGCCCCCCATCATTGGTCGCGGTTCCTCCAACCCCGATATAAATCTCCTTTTTCCCCTGTTTGATTAAATAACAAATCAGTTCACCAATTCCTCGGGTTTCTAGGTCAAGTGGACGGCGTTGATCAATTGGAATTTTTCCTAAACCGATCAAGTCGGCTACTTCAAAGAGAGCCAAAGAATCCTTCTCCATATACCGCATTTCTACCGGCTCTCCAAATGGACCTGTGACAAGGGTAAAAGTTTCCTTCAATCCCAATGAGTAGCTGATGGCATCCACTGTCCCTTCCCCACCATCTCCAACAGGACAGGTGAGCGGTTCTACATCGAGGAGAGACTGACGCAAGCCTTCTGCAATAATTTCCGCTACATCTTTCGCAGGTAAGCTTTCTTTGAATGAATCTGGAGCAATTAAAACTTTCATGGACTCATCTCCTTTTTTCTATCCTTCCCTTTCCCACCACAACTTCATCTCCATAAAAAAACATCCAGGAATATTCTCCTGGATGTTTTGGATTAGAATCGAATGGATTCTCTTGTTTTTTCAAACGAGGTAACAAATCTCTCTGTTACTCCTGGTTCAACTGTTTCCAATGCTTCTGAAATGACTTTGAATGAAGCAGGATAGTCATACTCTTTTTCAAAGATGTACAAGGCTTCATCAAACGCTGCTTGGACATGATCGTCGAATGAACGATAGCGATTTGAGTATTGAAGCAACTGCTCTGTTAGAGTAGCATATTGTACTAATTTGTAGGTTTCTTCCTCTAACTCTGTCATATCGTTGGTCAAAATATCCAGGAGACGGTTGGCGTTTTCAATATTGACACGACGACCTTCTAACTCAGCCAAGAGAGCTTCTGTGTTATCACTTGCAGTGAAGAAGATAGTAAGGAAAGATTGAGGAATTCCAGGTAAATTCCGCTTGTCCATATAGCGCTTGATGGCATGTAAACGGTTGGCGTAGATATTTACCTTTTGACGAGCATTGGTGTCGTCTTTTTCAATCTTAGATAAGGTTTCGCTCAATGCAATTTGATCATCTTCAATCTCTTTCAAACGTTCTTCAATCGCTTCTAACTCTTCTTGTAGGATAGAGTAGGGTTTTTGAGTTTCAGATGTATCCTTCAAGGCATCTTCTACAACGAGCTCTTGAGCTGTTAATTCAGCTTCTAACTCCTTCAAATGATTTTCCTTGAGTTCTTTGCTTTCAAATGTTTTGCTGAGACGTTCAACTTCTTCTGCTAAACGCTTGTTATTTTCCTTCGCATGGGCAAGGTAACCTGGTAAGGCTTTGACCAATTTTTCAACAACTTTGTGTGATTCAATTTCACGAGTGAAAATATCATACAAGGCGTTAATTTCTTCTTGAATCTGCTCATTTTCATAGAGCGCATTATCTAATTCAAGAGCAGCAACATTTTGTAGATTGGCTTTCAAAGCTGCATGCAATTGTTGGAAACGTGCTTCCAAATCAGTCTCTGTAAAATGATAACCAGATTCCAAAAGTTTGCGATGACCAGCTTCCAAATCTTCCAATTGATCAGGAAGAGTTGTTTGGACATCCTTCACAATTGCAGGAACTTTTTCAACAATATGCGTCAAGGCTACAATGTGGTTTTCAGCTGTATCCAAAATTTCTGCAGCTTCAACAGGGTCACCTGATGAATTCAAGGTTACAAATTTTGAAAACTCAACTTGAATATTTTCAGCTTGCTTCTCGATTTCGGGAAGTGCTGGGCCGTATGCGTCCGGATCAGAAGCTACTTGTTTTTGCAAGTTTTCAAACATATCCAAGGCATGAACAACCCGACCGCTATTCTTTTCTTCTTTTTCTTTTAATTCAGATAAAGCTTGACGGATGGCCTTGATATCTTCATCAATCAATTGAACCTGACTCTCAATATTTCCAATTGCTTGCTTGGCTTTTAAAAAGCGGAAAGAATTGTTGTAGCCTTCTGCTTCAAAGAGGTTGTTCTCGATATCAGCAAAAGAATTGAGGGATAGGTCCACCCATTTTTGATTCCATTCACGAAATGCAACTTGACTTTGACCAATCAAATGCATATTCTTCACTTCTTCTACTTCATCATTTACCGGAAGGTTATACAACTGTTCTTTTCGTTCTTCCAGAGATGCCAGTAAGGCTTCGTTACGCTTTCTCAATAAGACTGCCACTACATATCCTAAAACCAAGAGGACCCCAATGACAATAATGAGAATAATTAGTCCACTAGACATATAAAAACTCCTTCATTAAATTACTTGAAAGTAATCGTAGTTATTATATCATAAATATTCGAATAATTGGCAAATATCGCAGAATTTTATACATCAAGTGTACTATATTCGGCATTTTCTTCGATAAATTCACGACGAGGTTCTACTCGATCCCCCATGAGCATATCAAAGATTTTATCTGCTTCTGCTGCATCATCAACTGTCACACGCGCCATGAGGCGATGTTCTGGGTTCATCGTTGTTTCCCAGAGCTGATGATCATCCATCTCACCCAAACCTTTGTATCGTTGAATCGTTGGTTTGGAACGACCTTCAGAATAGCGCTCCAAGGCTTCAGCCAATTCTGCTTCTTGGTTGGCTCCTGGTTGGATGTATTCTTTGATTTCACTACCGACTTTTACACCATAGATTGGTGGTTGGGCGATGTAAACATAGCCTGCCTCCAAAACTGGTTTCATATAGCGATAGATCAAGGTTAAGAGGAGGGTTCGAATATGAGCTCCATCGACATCGGCATCTGTCATGATGACTAATTTTTGATAACGGGCTTTCGATACGTCAAATTCTGCACCAAAACCAGTTCCCATAGCTGTGAAAAGGCTACGAATTTCTTCGTTGGCTAAAATCTTATCCATGCTGGCTTTTTCCACGTTGAGGATTTTCCCCCGAATAGGGAGAATCGCCTGGAACTCGCGGTTTCTACCTGATTTAGCAGATCCTCCGGCAGAGTCTCCTTCGACGATGAAGAGTTCTGTCTCAGCTGGATTGTTAGATGAACAGTCTGCTAATTTACCAGGAAGGTTTGAGATTTCTAAACCAGATTTCTTACGGGTGACTTCACGGGCGCGCTTAGCAGCAACACGCGCTTTGGCAGCCAAAATTCCCTTTTCGACAATTTTCTTAGCAATCTGCGGATTTTCCAACAAGAAATCAGAGAAGGCATCGCTGAACAAGCGGTTGGTAATCTTCACCACTTCAGAGTTTCCAAGTTTGGTCTTGGTTTGTCCTTCAAACTGTGGATTTGGGTGTTTGACAGAAATCACTGCCGTCAACCCTTCCCGGACATCTTCCCCTGTTAGATTTTCTTCATTGTCTTTGAGAAGTTTATTCTTACGCGCATAGTCGTTGATAACACGGGTCAAAGCTGTACGGAAACCTTGTTCATGAGTTCCCCCTTCATGGGTATGGATGTTATTGGCAAAACTCATGACGGTTTCGTGATAACCAGTCGTGTACTGCATGGCTACTTCAACCGTGATATCATCCAATTCTCCATCGGTATAAATCGGAGTTTCAAAGATGACATCCTTGTTTTCGTTGATGTATTCTACATAACTAGCAATCCCACCCTCATAGTGGTAATCTTTCGTTTGCTCCTGCCCTTCACGCTTGTCCGTGATCGAGATCCGTAAACCACGGTTCAAAAAGGCTAATTCTTGAATCCGTTTATTCAACTTGTCAAAGTCAAATTCAGTGGTTTCTGTGAAAATCTCTGGGTCTGGAGTAAAATGAACGGTTGTACCAGTTCGATCTGTTTCACCAATCACTTCAAGATCTGCAACGACTTGTCCGCGTTTGTATTCTTGGTAATGAATTTGGCCATTCTTATGGACGTGAACATCTAACTGAGTCGACAAGGCATTTACGACAGATGATCCAACTCCATGGAGTCCACCAGACACCTTGTAACCACCACCGCCAAATTTTCCTCCCGCATGGAGAACGGTAAAGACAGTCTCAACCGCTGGACGACCCGTTTTTTCTTGAATGTCAACCGGAATTCCCCGTCCATCATCGACGACTGTAATCGAATTGTCCGCTTCGATAAAGACTTCGATATGGCTAGCAAATCCTGCAAGGGCCTCATCGATTGAGTTATCGACGATTTCCCAGACCAAATGGTGAAGACCTTCTTTAGAAGTGGATCCGATATACATCCCCGGACGCATCCGAACTGCTTCTAAACCTTCTAAAACCTGAATCTGACTGGCATCATATTCTTGACCAGTCGTTTCTTGCTTCAATTCTTCTGTCATTCTTTCCCTTTTCTAATTAAAAATATAGGCACTTAATTGATCCATTGAGTCGAACAAATAGGTCGCCATGCCAGCTCTCTGACCAGCTTCGATATCGATTGGGCGATCTCCAATCACCAAGCCAGACTCAATCGCATACTTGTCTTTTAGATACAACATGGACGTAGGATCTGGTTTACGTGGAAAACCATCATCAGCTGTCACAACTTCTGTAAAGTAATGACGAATCCCTGTTTTTTCTAAGATGGTCTCTACATGATGGTCACGGTGAGAAACCAAAAAATGACGGGCTCCGACTGCTGTCAGACGATGCAATAACTCCTCAGTCCCCTCGAATAAGCAGGGGATTTCAAGAGCTTCTTTCTCTCGCTGTTTATACTCTCCCAAAAAGTCTGGAAGGTCTGAGGCAAACTGCTGAACAGCATAATCCGTGGAAACCTTTAAAGCTGCATAAACGGAATCATGATCAGCCTCCCTTTGGAAATACTGTAAGGTCGCTACAAAAGCTTTTGTAGAGGTCTCATAATTGTCCAATAAAGTCCCACCAAGATCCCATATAAAATCATGATAATCCATAGCTTCAATTATACCATATTTTTCAAAAAATTGCTTGTAAAGTCAATGTTTTAAAGGTTTTTTTACAGTCATCTCCCACCTGTTTTACTTTCATTCAAAAAGCATTTATATTTTGATAAAACTAGCCTATAAAAAAATGAAGACAGGAATTTTCCTACCTTCATTTTTCTTCTCAACAACTATGGGGCCGATGTTCCAAAAACATCTTGATAGAGCATCCCTTCTCTCAATGCCGTGGCATCTCCACCAAAATGGTTGACCAGGGCATAGGAAAAAGCAAGTGCTGTTGCAGGACCCCGACTGGTCAAGATGTGACCATCCTGAACCACTGCTTCCTTCACATAATGCTCTGTTCCAATTTCTTTTTCGAAGCCATCATAGCAGGTATAGCGTTTTTCATCAAGTAGTCCAGCTCGATCCAACACAATCGGAGCTGCACAAATAGCTGCTAGACTTTTTCCTTGTTCATGGGCTTCTTTTAAAGACAGGATCAAGCCTTCATGGTCGCGTAGATTTGCTGCTCCCGGCATCCCTCCTGGAAGGACAATGCCATCAAAATGATCCAACGAACCGGACCAGACCTCATCTACCTTCACTGTGATACCATGGGACCCTGTAACTACTTGATCAAATCCAACCATCTGACACTCGATTGCTGCTCTTCGCAAGACATCGACAACGGTCAAAGCTTCGATTTCCTCGAAACCACTTGCTAACATCACTGCTACTTTTGTCATATCAAATTATTCCTTTCTCGTGTAGTCGACTCAATTGTTTCTGTCTCAATAGTCGACTTTCTTTTTTCCGTTCTTCACTCACTCTATTTTGATGGCTCATGGATAACAATAAGCCAATCCCAATAAGGTTACTCACAATAGCGGATCCTCCTTGTGAGATAAAAGGCAAGGGAATTCCAGTGAGAGGCAAGATCCCAGTTACAGCCCCAATATTCTCAAATATGTGGAAGACCAACATCATGATGAAACCAGTTGAGATATAGGTGTAAAATTGATTATTGGATTTCAGAGTAATGCGCAACATCTTATAAACTAGAAACATGTATAAGAGAAGGAGGCACAGTCCTCCTACAAATCCAAAATCTTCCGCGATGACCGTAAAAATCATATCACTCTCCCTGACCGGGATCAACAGATTAGATACATTAAAACCTTGCCCCAATAGACCACCGCTGGCAATGGCCAGCTGTCCCTGAGCCTGTTGGAAGGTCATGGTTTGTGCATAATCAAAAGGATTCAACCAGGCTAAAATGCGGTTCATCTGATAGGTGGGCATCCCCAGAGTTTGATGGAGAAAGGCCCGCCCACCGTCGGATAGAAAGACGGCCAAAAAGAGAGCAATTCCACCTGCGAGGGTCAAAAAGACTGGTAAAATGATTTTCCAAGAGACCCCTGAAATAAGGACTACTCCTGAGAAGATGGCCATAAATACCAAGGAGGTTCCAAAATCATGTTGAAAGGCTAGAAGCCCTAGGACCGGTATGGTATAGGCAACAATTTGGAGAATGAGAAAAAAGTCTTTTTTTAGCGTCCGATCTTCTTCCCTATTGTTTCGTAAAAAATGAACAATCGCACGAGAGACCATCAAAATATAAGAAATTTTCATAAATTCTGATGGCTGAAAGAGGCTGATCCCCTTGTAGGCCACCCAGTTTTTAGAACCGGTCGAAGCAACCAGGTTTGGGTTGTAAAAATAAAGGGGCAAGACCATTAAGACCAAGCCAAAGACATACAAATAGGGCGTTACTTTCCATAAAAATTCTGTATTAAAGAGCATAACGACAAAACTAATCATACATCCTAAAACAATCCAGGCAACCTGTTGGCCTAAAATAGACCAAACCAAGTCAGGATAATCATTTGAAACTGCAATGTAGACTGCCACCACACCAAATGCTAATAATAACAAAACAGTGGTGATCAAGGAGAAATCTCCTCTAAGTTTGAAAGACTTACGTCTCTTCATTTCATCTCCCTTTCATTTAGATTCCTAAAACGTGTTGAAGTAGCAAACTAGAAATGGATACAGCTAGCCAGGCCACAAGGCCGATGAGGAGAGGAGCAACCCCCTGCTTACGGAAGGCCTGAATAGACACTTGACTTCCAATGCCAACCAAGGCCATAGCCATCAAATATTGTGACAACCATTTACAGAAGGGAATCCAATAACTTGGAAACCAGCCAAAGGACGTCACTAAAGAAGCCAAAAGGAAGTAAAAAATAAACCAAGGAACAATTTTACTCAATGCCACTTGCTTGCCTTCTCGATCCTGTTTCGACCGTCCTAGTAGTTTTAGTCCCAACATCCCAAAACAGATTGGAATAATCATCAGGGCTCGGGTCAACTTTACAACCGTAGCCACTTCACCCGCTGCTTTACTATAGGAAAATGCGGCCGCTACAACAGATGAGGTATCATTAATAGCTGTTCCTGCCCAAAAACCAAATTGCCGATCCGTCATAGCAAGGAGGTGACCAAAGAAAGGAAAGAGGAAAACCGCTAGGATATTAAAGAAAAAGATGGTCGACATAGACAGAGCGATGTCATTTTCATCAGCTTCTAGAACGGGAGAGGCTGCCGCGATTGCAGAGCCTCCACAAATAGCTGTCCCCATTCCAACCAAGGCTGTTAAGATCTTTGGAGCTTTTAAGAGGTAGCCCATTGCAAAAGCAGAGAGAAAGGCAATACTGATGGTCGGTAAACTAATGATCAAAGAAGACAGGCCCAATTGGGTCACCTTTTGAAAGGACAAGGTAAAGCCCATTAAGATAATGGAATATTGCAAGAGTTTTTTCCCTGAATAGGCTAGTCCCGGCCTACTATTTTGAGGCAAGAGTTGACTAGCATTCAAGAGGATGCCACATAGGATAGCAAAGAGACTAGAGCCAAGGATAGGTACTGCTTTTCCTAACACCATAGATAGTCCTGCTGTGAGAGCGGCTAGCAAGACACCGGGAACATACTGAGTTCCATTGGGTTTTTGATTCATGTTAACTCCTAAATTGTTCAACAACTTCTTTTACTTCTCCTGTCTTAGCAATGACAAGAGGAGCTATTTTCTCTAAACTAGCTTGAATCTGCGAACCATATTGACGATTTAATAAGCGTTGATCTAATAAAATGACCAGAGATTCTTGCTCGCTCGAACGACTCGAGCGTCCAAGAGCCTGCTTCAAGCGTAAGATAGCTAGTGGCAAACTATAATCATAGAAAGGATTTTTCCCTTCTAGACGCAAGGTTTCATGCAGCTTTTGCACGAAGAAATCACTTGGATTATCAAAAGGAATGCGAGGAATGACTTGAATGATTTTTGCTTGCTGGGCAAAATCGACCCCTTCCCAAAAACTACCGGATCCTAAAAGGACGGAAGCTTCCCTTCTATCAAATCGGCGTTTAATAGTTGCTGCTTCACCATTCTTATACTGAGCCAGATGACCCACTGTCATCAACTGAGAAGTTGCTAATAGCAAGTCCTTGGAAGTGAACAAGGCAAAGAGAGGCAAGCCAGTAGCTGCTAGATCATCCAAATACCTTGCTAAAGAGCCAGCTAATTCCTCTTGAGTCAAATTGGCCAAATCAGGAAATTCTCGATCGATGAAGATGGTTTGCCCTTGATGATAGGACAGTTCTTTCCCAATGAATTGGTAATTCTCAATTCCTAAAATCGAGGCTAGATTGACCTTTTTACTAATGGATAAGGTAGCTGAGACCAAGAGAAGTCTGGTAGTTGTTGGAATAAAGTCTTGAAGGGAAACCAAGCCCTCTCTT
This sequence comes from Streptococcus sp., assembly GCF_030825805.1. Lineage (GTDB taxonomy): Bacteria > Bacillota > Bacilli > Lactobacillales > Streptococcaceae > Streptococcus. Next base: position 15,734 of record NZ_JAPJPF010000025.1, on the reverse strand, counting down.
CCAGACTGCAAGCGAATTATCGGATGCTGATTCTCTTGTGTACGATCAATCCAAAAAATTTGAAAACGAGGATCAAAGACCGTTTTTAATGCAGCCAAGACTGGACTATCTAGTTCAGATAAATCCTGGCGAATTTTTTTCACCTGTTCCGGTGTTAATTCGACCTTTCTGCTACCCGATTCAAGATGTTTGAGTAGAGCATTCAATTCAAATTGGAGACTTTCAAGGATCCGCCGTTTCAACAAGGATTTTTCTATTTCAATCTCACGTTGCAGATCTAGCATGAAATCCGATAAGGATAAGGAAGCCCTTGAAAACTGCTCCAATGAAAAATAAAGTTTTTGTGCTTCATCCACCACTAGAGTCCGATTTTCTACTAGAGAAGGATCATCCTCTAATCGAGTCAATAAATAGGCATGATTGGTGAGCAAGACTCGACTCATTTTGGCTTTTTCTTGACCGAGACGCCAAAAATCTTCTGTGTAAAATAAAGATTTTTTTGATAGTTTCCCATCATGACGGATTCGTTGAACAAAATTCCCGTAACGATGGAGCTGTCCTACTTCGTTTAGATCACCCGTCCTTGTTTGGGTCAACCAGACTAGCAATTGCATTTTAAACCGATTCCATAGACGATTTTCCTCTGGTTCATGCAAGATTCGAAAGAACTCATCCAGTTTTAAATAATTTTGAGGACTCTTTAGGCTATGAAAAGAAGTCTGAAAAACGTCCTCAATCATCTTAGCCTCCTGCTGCATAATCTGGTCTTGTAAGACCTTGGTTGGAACACTGACAACAATCTGGTCCTTTGTATGCGCTAGTAAGGGAAGGAGGTAGCCATAGGTTTTTCCAATCCCAGTAGGTCCCTCGATAAAGGTTGCTACTTCTCTTGAAGACTGAAGACTTTCTTCAATTGACTGGGCAAACTCTTGCTGCAAGGGACGGGGTTCCATGCCCATTAACTGGATATTAATAGCAAACTGATCAGAAAAATTCTTGGCATCTCTTTTGATCAGAGGCTTACGAAGAAAAATCCCATGGTGAGATGTCAAGTCCTCTTTATGAAAAGCTCCCGCATCCTCGAATGCATCCTCTATCAAGAGTCTCGACTCGTAAATCAGATTATCAGAAAATGATAGCAAGGTTTCAACCAACTCCCTTGGTAAGGAAGCAATCGTTTCACGAAGCTTAAGAAATAGCTGGGCGGTTGCTTGCGCATCAGAAATAGCTGAGTGAGCATGGTCTAGAGGAATCGCCAATTCTTCACACAGGCTACTTAAATTGTATCTTTCTAATGTTGGGAAAAAGACTTGGGCCAATTCAACCGTATCGATCCGGGGGGTTATGAGCTCAAAGCCTTCCCAAAACAATGATTCTGCCAAGAGATTGGCATCAAATTTGACATTATGAGCCACAAAGACAGCATCTTCAATCAGTTCGTATACTTGTCTGGCCACCTGTGAAAAGTCAGGGGCCTTCCTGAGTTGCTGATTGGTAATCCCAGTCAGTTGGCGAATATGTTCGTCTAGTTCCTCATGCGGATTGACATCAGTCTCATAGGTCTCTACAATCTGCCCATCTTGAATGATGACAATCCCGATTTGAATAATTTTTGCATTGCTGCTTGCACTGGTCGCTTCCAGGTCCACGACAGCATATTTTCTTTTAACATTCGTCGTCATAGCACTTAAAATTATATCATTTTCCGACTCGCTTTGCTTGGTATTTTATGACATTGAAAGGACCAAATCCAGCCAAGCGACGATTCCTCGGTTTCTAGAGGCGTTTTAGTCAGCTATTTTACAATATTTTTGATAGACTAATAGAGAAAGGAGCTCTTATGAAAATCCATCGCATTGTCAATCCCATCGCTTATGAAAACACCTACTTGCTTGAAAACGAGGACTATCTTCTGGTCGTTGATCCCGGGAGTGCTTGGGAACAAATTCGCATCCGCATCGATCAACTCGCAAAACCAATTGCTGCTATTCTCCTCACCCATACCCACTACGACCATATCATGAGTTTAGAGAAGGTGCGGGAAACTTATGGCCATCCACCTGTTTATGTAGATGCTCATGAAGCAGCTTGGCTTCAAAGTCCTGTGGACAATCTTTCTGGTTTAGACCGCCATTCTGATTTAATGGATGTGGTCTGTCAGCCAGCCGAAGAGCTTTTTGACTATCGAACAGATTATCGTTTGAAGAACTTCCATTTTTATGTCCTTCACACACCAGGACATTCCATCGGAGGGGTCTCCTTGGTCTTTCCTGATGACCACCTTGTCTTGACAGGAGATGCCCTTTTCCGAGAAACTATTGGACGGACCGATTTGCCGACAGGAAGCGGACCCCAACTCCTTGAAAGTATTGAGACACAATTGCTCACTCTTCCATCCTCTTATGCAGTATACCCAGGACATGGGAATGATACCACTATCGGTCATGAAAAAATGTTTAATCCCTTCTTTCGAAATCGATAAAAAAAGGAAGTTCTTTTGAACTTCCTTTTTTGTATAATCTTAAATCTTCAAGAAACGTCTCATTGAAATAGATGAGCCAAGTGCTCCAATTAAAATACCGAGACCAAACAGTCCTCCGACCATAATCGGAACAAGAAGGTTTGGACTATATAAGAACAATTTCTGATCTTGTAGGGTATTGTACATAGACTTGTAGACAATATTATAGACATAATAAAGCAAGAGGGCTGGCGGGATTGCACCAATCAAGCCAATCCAGGCACCTTCCAGAAGGAATGGCGCACGAATATAGCCACTCTTAGCACCTACCAGACGCATAATCTTGATTTCTCGACTTCGTGAAATAATGGTAATCCGAATCGTATTAGAAATCAAGAAGACCGCGATAAAGATTAGTAAAGCGGCACCAATCAAGCCCCAAATACGGATGAAGTTCCCGAGAGCAAAGAGACGTTGAGTATCAACTCCCCCATCTTTTACTTCAGACACCCCTTCGATTTTCTTAGCGGCCTTGGAAACTTCTTTTACATACTTAGGAGCCGTTGTCTCTACAAAATAGGCATCATAGAGTGGATTGGCATCTCCGTCAAAAATTTTCCAGTTATTACCGGCAGTCTTGATCAAGTTTTCATATTGTTCTTCCTTGCTGGAGAACTCAACTTTATCAACATTCTTCATGGCTGTCAACGCATTATAGACTTTCTTGTAGTCCTCATTATCAACCATCTGGCCTTCTTTTTCGATCTGCTGGCTTTGATCTTGGATATCCTTGCGCATATAGACAACAATCCGTACACTATTTTGAATATCATCTGATAGCTTGATCGTATTCGCAATAACTGAGGCAAAAATCGCTACAAGTCCAAGTGTAATCATCACCGAACTAACTGCAGCAATGGTCATCCAGCCATTCCGTTTTAAACTTTTAAATGATTCAATGAGATGGCGGAAAAATCTTCTAATCATCGTATCCGTACTCTCCTTCCGCTTCATCCCGTACAACACGGCCATTTTCAATGGCGATAACACGGTGACGAAGTGTATTTACAATTTGGCTATTATGAGTCGCCATCAAAACAGTGGTACCTTGCAAATTAATTCGCTCTAAGAGGTTCATAATTTCCCAAGAGTTATCTGGGTCCAAGTTCCCTGTTGGTTCGTCCGCAATCAATACTTTAGGATTGTTGACGATGGCACGCGCGATAGCGATCCGTTGTTGCTCACCACCTGAAAGCTCATTTGGGAAGGAACGAACCTTGTGTTTCAAACCAACAAGGTCTAAAACTTCCATAACGCGTTTTTTAATGTTGCGACGACGCTCTCCGATTACTTCCATTGCGTAGGCAATATTTTCATATACGGTCTTTTTAGGAAGCAATTTGTAGTCTTGGAAGACTACCCCAACGTTCCGACGCAACATCGGAATATCGCGTTTTTTGATTTTATCTAAATCAAAACCAGCAACTTTCAAGCTACCTTTATCATGCTTCACCTCACGGTAAAGCAAGCGAATAAAGGTTGATTTACCTGCACCAGAAGGTCCTACAATATAGGCAAATTCTCCTGGTTCAATATGAACGGTCACTCCTCGAAGAGCTGTCGTTCCGTTGTCATACTTTTTGACAACATCTTTCATTTCAATCATTGACATGTATTGAAAATTCCTTTCCACATTTTATATAGAAGGAGGACTTTAATTGAGACGCCATTTTAAATAGGCATCAATAAAGCCATCAATATCTCCGTCCATTACTTTATCAACTTGGGCTACTTCATAGCTTGTACGGTGATCCTTCACCATGGTATATGGTGTAAAGACGTAGGAGCGAATCTGACTTCCCCAGGTGATTTCTTTTTTATCACCTTTTAAGGAATCTACTTCAGCTGCCTTCTTTTCTTGCTCCAATTGATAAAGTTTCGCCTGCAACATTTTCATTGCACGATCACGGTTTCCGTACTGAGTCCGGTCAACCGTCGAAGCAACTACAATCCCTGTTGGGATGTGAGTCAAACGAACACCTGTAGAAACCTTGTTGACGTTTTGTCCACCAGCTCCACCCGAACGGAAGGTATCCATCTTGATATCATCATCTCGGACTTCCACTTCAATGGTATCATCCAATTCTGGCATCACTTCAACTGACGTGAAGGATGTATGGCGACGTTTAGCTGAGTCGAATGGCGAGATCCGTACCAAACGGTGAACGCCCATTTCAGATTTCAACAAGCCATAGGCATGTGGTCCTTCGAAAGACAAGGTAACGGATTTAATCCCAGCCTCGTCTCCTGCCTGGTAGTCCAAGACTTCCACCTTGAAGCCATGAGCATTTCCGAAGCGGGTATACATCCGAAGAAGCATATCTCCCCAGTCCTGAGCCTCAGTACCACCAGATCCCGGATGGATTTCCAAGATTGCATTATTATTATCATAGGGTTCTGATAAGAGAAGCGTCATTTCATAACTGGTCATCATCTTATCCAACTCTGTCAACTTATCTTCTAGCTCTTCGTGAACGGATTCATCTTCTGAGAGAAACTCAAGAAGGATTTCGGATTCATCAAACAAGTCTGTCATTTGATGGAAATTCTCATAGGTTTGTTTCAACTCATTTAATTCCTGGGATGTTTTTTGCGCCGCAATATTATCATCCCAAAAATCAGGTTCTGTCATTTTGTTTTCCAAAATGGCAATTTCTTCTTCCAGACCCTCTAAGTCAAAGAGACCCCCTGAAAGAAGCTAATTTTTCACGATTCGCGTCAATTTTCTGACGGATTTCTGAAATATCCATAAGTACCTCTTTCTAAGTATCAGTCTATTATACCACAAACCCCGTCATTTGCACATAGTAAGAGATAGTAAGAATGGTTTACCTTACAAAAATCGCATAGAACCAGACCGTTGTCACCTCCCTTGTTACATAATTGTTAGATTTGTTACATGTTGGTTACCTTTCTCTTTCTCATCAACTTATGATACACTAGTGATATGACACGTATTGGTTTTATGAGTGACCTGCACCTGGATTCCAATCAGTTTGGCGAGGCCGAACGCATGCAACTCCTGCAGGTCCTACAAGAAGAACAGATTGATCACCTTCATCTAGCTGGAGACATCTCTAATGACTTTAAACAGATAAGCCTTCCCTTCATTCAGGACCTCCAAAGACAGCTTCCTGTCTCCTTTAACCTGGGCAATCACGATATGCTATTTCTTTCAGAAGAAGAAATCAAACAGTACGATTTTCAGGTCCAGACCTTTGGGGATAACCATTTAGTATCTCTTGCTGGATGGTACGATTATAGCTTTGTTCCTGAAAAGAGCAAGGAGGCCCATCTACGTACCAAGAATACTTTCTGGTTTGATCGAAGATTGGAACGTCCTTTAGATGACCCAAGGATCACGCAAGAAGTCCTCTTCCGATTGGATCAGGTCCTCGCTTCTTTAGATGGTAGAATCATCGTCGCTCTTCACTTTGTCCCCCACAAGGACTTCCTCGTTAGCCACCCCTACTTTCAGAAATTTAACGCCTTCTTAGGTAGTCAAGCTTTTCACGATCTCTTTGTAAAGCACGAGATAGCGGATGTCGTCTTCGGACACTTGCATCATCGCCATCCTTCCAGAGCCATCGATAACATCCATTATCACATGCGGCCTCTTGGCTATATTCGAGAATGGCAACTGACAGAAGACTTTTTCAAGGCCTATCCACAGTACAAGATCCCTCACATGTATCGTCTTCATAAACGCTACAACGCTGTGAAAGACTTACCTGAATTTCATCAATACAAAAGACAGCAGTTAGCAAGCGAATTTCGTCAGGCTTTAACCATCCTTGACTGCTAAAAAGAAAAAGATTTCGACCCCATAGGGAATCGAAATCTTTTTTTCGTTAAAATGGCTTAAGCTTCAGTTTCAAGGAGATTCTTTGCAACAAGCGCTGCCAAGACACCACCAACGATTGGGGCAAGGATAAAGATCCAAATTTGTTGGAGGGCTGCACCACCTACAAAGAGTGCAGGAGCCAAGCTACGAGCTGGGTTTACAGAAAGACCTGTAATGTTCAAACCAACAAGAATGATCAAGGTCAAGCTCAAACCGATGACAAGACCAGCGATTTTCCCGTTTCCTTTAGAAGCTGATGTCACTGTCATGATGACCAAGATAAAGATAAAGGATGCAATCACTTCAAACAAGAAACCGCCAAATGGAGTTACTCCTTTAGCCAAGGCATTTTCACCAAGACTAGCTGTTGACATACCGGAATTGGACAAAAGGAAAAAGACAGAAGCAGTCGCAAGGAAAGCTCCCACTACTTGCGCTACAATGTAGTTAACCAAGTCTTTAGATGACAAGCGTTTGTTGACAAACATAGCAATCGAAACAGCAGGATTCAAGTGAGCACCAGAAACAGTCCCGATAGAGTATGCAGCTGCAACAATGGACAAACCAAATGCCAAGGCAATTCCTAAATGCCCAAGACCTTCAGTCCCATTTCCAAAAACAACGGCGCCAGTCCCGATAAAAACAAGCATAAATGTGCCGATTACTTCAGCAAAAAACTTTTTCATAATATAAGTTTCCTTTCTTCAAACTGTTGTCTAGTTTATCAAAAATCTAGTCTTGCCTCAAGAAATATGCCCAGACATTTCTGTACACAAAAAAGCCATCCGAAGATGACTTTTGATACGCGTTTAAATAGCGTTTTTATCTTTTTCAAGTGCTCGTTGGATTGCTTTGACAATCTCAACAAGGACTACAATCATAAGCGCTCCTACAGCGACCACCATCCATTGAGTCAAACTCAAATGTGACACGTGGAAGAGATTATTAAATCCAGGAACCAAAATTGTCACCACAAAGAGAACAAAGGCAACTGGGATAGACCAGTTAAAGGTCTTGTTGGTAAAGAGTCCCACTTTAAAGATCGATTGGTAAACCGACTTAACGTTAAAGGCATGGAGCAATTGGATCAAACCGAGAGTTGCAAAAGCCATGGTAAGGGCATCCGCATGGATTTCAGTATGACTTTGGTGCTCTGGGAAGAGAAGAGCCCAACCATAAACACCTAAAACTAGCATCGTTTGGAAGATCCCTTGATAAATGATAGCTCCGAAGACACCGCCATCAAAGAAGTTAGACTTACGGCCACGAGGCTTGTGGGTCATGACACCTGGTTCAGCTGGTTCCACACCAAGGGCGATGGCTGGTAGCGTATCTGTTACCAGGTTAATCCATAGCAAATGCACTGGTTGAAGCACATCCCAACCTAACAATGTTGCAAAGAAGATGGTGAAAACTTCAGCCATATTGGCAGACAAGAGGTATTGGATTGATTTTTGGATATTTGAGAAGACCTTACGTCCTTCTTCTACCGCTACGATAATGGTTGCAAAGTTATCATCAGCAAGGACCATATCAGAAGCTCCCTTAGAAACTTCTGTACCTGTAATCCCCATACCGATACCGATGTCAGCTGTCTTAAGTGAAGGCGCATCGTTAACCCCGTCACCTGTCATAGCAACAACCTTACCTTCTTTTTGCCATGCTTTCACGATACGAACCTTGTGCTCAGGTGATACACGAGCGTAAACAGAGTATTGCTTGAAGACCTTTTGGAATTCTTCATCAGAGAGTTCATTCAACTCAGCTCCTGTAAAGACGTGGTCTTCTGTATCATTTGGATCGATGATTCCAAGACGTTTGGCAATGGCTTCAGCTGTATCTTGGTGGTCACCAGTGATCATAATCGGACGGATACCTGCTTCTTTAGCGACACGTACAGCTTCTGCAGCTTCTGGACGCTCAGGGTCAATCATACCGACCAAACCAGAGAAGATGAGGTCAGATTCAACAATTTCAGATTCCAAGGTTGGGATTTCCTTGCTTGTCTTATAAGCCATCATCAAGACACGAAGGGCTTGTTTGGCCAAGGCTTTGTTGATTGCAAGGATAGCTTTCTTGTCTTCTTCTGTGATGGGACGAACTTCTCCATTGACTTCAATACGCGTCACACGTTTGAGCAATTGGTCAGGGGCACCTTTAACAGCGATAAAGTATGAACCGTCAGCTTCCTTATGAATGGTCGACATGAGTTTACGGTCTGAGTCAAATGGCAATTCAGCCACACGAGGCTCATCCTTCAAGACTTCACGAACATCAAAATTGTGGTCCAAACCAAACTGTACAAGAGCAGTCTCAGTTGGGTCCCCAATCAATTTGCCAGATGGGTCCACTTTGGTATCATTAGCAAAGTTCATGATACGTAGAGTATTGTTGCTAGCAGCAATCTCAGCTGCAGAGCTTTGCAATTGACCATTGGTATAAACTTTTTCAACCGTCATTTGGTTCATGGTCAAAGTACCTGTTTTATCAGATGCGATGATTTCTGTTGAACCAAGCGTTTCAACCGCTGGCAATTTGCGGACAATCGAATTACGTTTGGCAAGGGTTGTTGTTCCCAAAGAGAGAACGATGGTTACAATGGCAGGAAGACCTTCTGGAATCGCCGCAACCGCAAGGGCTACCGCAACCATCAAGCCTTCCAACGGATGTTCACCACGAACGAAGACACCAACCAAGAAAGTAATGACCGCAATCACAACGATTAAGTAAGTCAAGGCTTTAGATAATTGTTCCAAGCTTTGCTTCAATGGTGTTTCAGTCTCATCGGCATTAGCCAACATATCTGCAATCTTACCAACTTCTGTATACATACCAGTGTTTGTTACGACACCAATCCCACGACCATAAGTTACATTTGAGTTTTGGTAACCCATGTTAACACGATCCCCGATACCAGCATCTGCTTCAACAAGTCCTGTCACATCTTTTTCAACTGGCACAGACTCCCCTGTAAGAGCTGCTTCTTCAATTTTAAGGGAAGCTGCTTCAAACAAACGCATATCTGCAGGCACGACATCTCCAGCTTCTAGCAAGACGATGTCTCCAGGTACCAATTCTTTTGAGTCGATCTCAATGACATGACCATCACGACGAACACGTGCCATCGGGCTAGACATATTTTTCAGAGCTTCGATAGCCGCTTCTGCTTGACCTTCTTGGTAAACACCAAAGGCAGCATTCAAGACAACTACGGCCAAGATGATCAAGGCATCTGTTAAACCATCCATTCCTTCTGTAATAACAGAAAGTGCCGCTGCCGCAAGCAAGATGATAATCATCAAATCCTTAAATTGATCAAGGAATTTAGCTAGTAGGCTACGTTTCTCGCCCTCTTCCAACTCATTTCGACCATAAGTCGCTAAGCGTTCTTGAGCTTGAGCAGTTGACAAACCTTCGATAGATGAGTCCAAATTCTTTAGGACTTCTTCTGCAGTTTGCGTGTAAAACAAGTCTTTATTTTGTTCTTTTGACAAAATAGTCTCCTCCTTTTTGGCCTCTTTTACAAAAAAAGAGACCTGTTTTTTAAAAAAACAAGTCTCGCTGTTTAATATAGTGCCGGAAATAATTCGGAATGACGACACTATCGCGGGAAATCCGCCAGCTACTCCCTTGAGTGGTTTCATTATACCACAACTCGTAAAAAAATCAAGAAAAACTACTGATAAACTAGTCTTCCCAAGTCAATTCTAAGTGATAGGTAGCGAATTGCTGACTTTCATCTGCCGTCAACAACTGATAGGACAAACCAAGCTTATTTTGCTCCAATACATATTCCTTGGTATCAATCACAAATTGCTGCATGCCTAGGGGAGTTGGAATGAGTGCATGACCTTTCTCTGAAGCCATAAATTTCATGATGGATTTTGGAGTTGAGAAGCGAGTCATGGTCAATTCTTGATCATGGAATTTCAAAGCTACTTTTTCTCCTTCTTCGTTGACGTAAAGCAGATAGTGATAGCCACCCTTTTCCTTCCATTCCCCTTCGTAATATTGATCCATCACTTCGAGTTGATCATCAAATTGAATCTGATTTTGTATTCTAATTTTCAAAAGTTCCCATCCTTTCCCTCTTTCCTTTATTTTACCAAAAACTTCTTTATTTTTCCTATTGCAACCATCTCTCGATACCAATTTAGGCCGTTTTCTGCTATAATAGAGGCATGAATGAAAAAGTATTTCGGGATCCTGTGCACAACTATATCCACGTGGATCACCCAGTCATTTACAAGCTCATTAATACAAAAGAATTTCAACGACTACGTCGCATCAAACAGTTGGGAACCTCCGGGTTTACCTTTCATGGGGGCGAGCATAGTCGTTTTTCGCACTGTCTAGGAGCCTACGAAATTGCTCGTCGCATCTTATCTATCTTTGATGAGAAATACACCGACCAATGGGACTCGAGTGAATCCCTCCTTACCATGGTTGCCGCCTTGCTCCATGACATTGGACACGGGGCCTATTCACATACCTTTGAAGGACTATTTGATACAGATCATGAAAAAATGACCCAGGAAATCATTACCTGTCCTGAAACGGAAATCTACCAGATTTTAATTCAAGTAGCTCCAGATTTCCCTCAAAAGGTTGCCAGTGTTATCGACCACACCTACCCTAATAAACAAGTGGTGCAGTTAATTTCTAGTCAGATTGATGTCGATCGCATGGATTACCTTCTACGAGACGCCTACTTCACTGGTGCCTCTTACGGGAACTTTGATTTAACTCGTATTTTGCGTGTTATTCGTCCAGTAGAAAACGGGATTGCCTTTCAGGTCAATGGGATGCATGCGGTTGAAGATTATGTTGTTTCTCGTTACCAAATGTATATGCAGGTCTACTTTCACCCAGCCACTAGAGCAATGGAAGTCCTATTGCAAAACCTACTCAAGCGAGCACGTCATCTCTATGCTACGCACAAGGAGTTCTTTCACGCGACTTCACCTCGCTTGATTCCATTCTTTGAACACCAAGTGAACCTTGCCGATTACTTGGCTTTGGACGACGGCGTCATGAATACCTATTTTCAATCTTGGATGGAGAGTCCTGATTCTGTTCTCTCTGATTTGGCCCAGCGTTTTATCAATCGCAAGGTTTTCAAATCCATTCTCTTTCAAGATAAGGATGAAAAACAATTAGCTGCTCTCAAACAACTGATTCAAGAGGTTGGTTTTGATCCGATCTATTATACAGCTATCCATCGAAACTTTGACCTTCCTTACGACGTTTACCGACCAGATTCAGAAAAACCTCGTACTCAAATTGAGATCATCCAAAAGGATGGTAAATTAGCTGAGCTATCCTTACTCTCTCCTATCGTTGCTTCCTTAGCTGGTAGTAGACAAGGGGATAACCGCTTCTATTTCCCGAAAGAAATGTTGCTTGAAAATAGCTTGTTTACACCTCAACTACAATTATTCCAGTCCTATATTATTAACGATACCTTCACAGGAGAGAAACATGAACATTAAACTTGTTGCCTTGGATATCGATGGAACCCTTTTAACGTCTGACGGCCAAGTAACCCCCGAAGTTTTCCAGGCTATCCAAGATGCCAAAGCTCAAGGGGTTCATGTTGTCTTAGCAACTGGTCGTCCTCGTTCTGGTGTCCTTCGATTGTTGGAGGAACTTCATTTGGATCAACCAGGTGACCTCGTCATCACCTTCAATGGGGGACTGATTCAAGACGCCCACACTGGTGAAACTCTCTATGAAGAACACCTCTCCTACAACGATTATTTGGATATTGAAGCGCTAGCTCGTAAGTTGGCTGTTCCTATGCACGCTAGTACCAAGTCTGGCATTTATACAGCTAATCGTAACATTGGTACCTATACCGTCCATGAAGCCAAATTGGTCCACTCGGATCTTTTCTATCGGACTCCTGAAGAAATGGAGCACCATACGGTTCTCAAGTGTATGTATGTCGATGAACCAGACATCTTAGAAACGGTCCTCTCCGCTATTCCGGATAATTTTTACGATCGATTTACGATTGTGCGTTCCGCACCTTTTTACCTTGAGATATTACCTAAGACAGTAAATAAAGGTCAAGCCCTCTTACAGTTAGCGTCCAAGTTAAACCTAAGTCCGGACCAAGTGATGGCGGTCGGAGATCAAGAAAACGACCAGGCTATGCTAGAGGTTGCTGGTCTCCCTGTAGCAATGGACAATGCCAGTCCTGAATTAAAAAAGATCGCTAAAGTCGTCACGCGCTCCAACGATGAGTCGGGTGTCGCTTACGCCCTTAGAAAGTGGGTACTCCATTAATGTATAGTTATAAAATCGGTATTACAGCCGAAGAACATGATGAATTCGTTAAAAATAGCCCCCAAACCAATTTGCTTCAAAGCTCAGATTGGGCAAAGATCAAAGATAACTGGGGCAATGAACGCCTTGGGATTTACCAAGATCAAAAACTAGTTGCAGTTGCAAGTATTTTAATCCAACCACTCCCACTTGGTTTTACTATGCTCTATATCCCACGTGGACCTATAATGGATTACCAAAATAGCCAATTAGTGTCCTTTATGCTCCAATCCATCAAAACATATGCTAAAAGTAAGCGAGCTGTTTTCGCCAAATTTGATCCCTCTCTTTTCCTTAGAAAAGGGTTAATTGGCCAAGAGGCAAAGGATCAAGAGGCTACTTTAGAGATTATCCAATCTTTAAAAGAATGTGGAGTGGAATGGGTTGGTCGGACGGAAGATATGGGGGAAACCATTCAACCACGTTTCCAGGCCAATATCTACAAGGAATACTTCACAGAGGACCAACTGTCTAAATCCACCAAGCAAGCCATTCGGACCGCCCGAAATAAAGGAGTCGAAGTCATCTTTGGAGGCACTGAACTCTTAGACGAATTTGCAGCTCTAATGAAAAAAACAGAGGCTCGTAAAGGTATCCATCTTCGTGGAAAAGACTATTATGAGAAACTGCTAACAACCTATGCAGGACAATCTTACATCACTCTATCAAGAATTAACTTGGCTCAACGCCTTGCTTCACTCAAAGAGCAACTGGAAAAAAATCAAGCAGAAGCTAGTCGTTTTAACGAAAAAACAAAACCAGGCAAGATTGACAACAACCGTCAAGAAAAAGAACGTTTGGAAGAAGAAATCCAATTTCTCAATCAAGAGCTAAAAGACGGCCAAGAAATCGTTTCTCTTTCTGGAACCTTGACTCTTGAATTTGGAGGCACTTCAGAGAATGTCTATGCAGGGATGGATGAGAACTTCCGCCGTTATCAACCAGCTATTTTGACTTGGTATGAAACAGCCCAGCATGCCTTTGACCGTGGAGCTGATTGGCAAAATATGGGAGGAGTTGAGAACCATTTAGATGGAGGACTCTACCACTTCAAGTCAAAATTTAATCCAATGATCGAAGAATTTGTTGGCGAATTCAACCTCCCAACAAGTATTCTTTATCCCCTTGTTAACAAGGCCTATCAATTACGAAAAAAACTAAGAAATAAACAGTAAGGTGACCTATGACATTCAATATTATTAGTAGGGAAGAATTTTACCAACACTCTCTTACTACTTCCAATCACTCTTTTTTACAGAGTATTGAAATGGCTGATTTGCTTCAAAAAAGAGGCGCAACTATTCAATATATTGGATGGAAAGAGCAAGGAACATTAGCTATCTCTGCCATTTTATATAGCCTACCCATGACAGGAGGCTTGCATTACGAAATCAATAGTGGACCAATCGTGACGGATGCTCGCTACCTACCAGATTTTTACGAAGCATTGCAGGATTATGTAAAAGAAAATGGTGGTATCGAATTTATTTTAAAACCTTATGACCACTATCAAGTTTTCGATAGCAATGGAAACCCGACCGAAGAAGAGCAAAAACAACTTCTCCATTCATTACTGGATCTTGGCTATCAATTTGATGGCTTACAAGTAGGCTATCCAGGAGGAGAACCTGTTTGGCATTATCTGAAAGACCTAACTGATTATGATGCGAAATCTCTCCTAAAATCCTTCAACAAAAACTGTAGCCGTAATATTACGACTGCCCTTAACTATGACATTTCCATCCGAAATATTAGTAGAGATGAGATCCCTCAGTTTAAACAAATTATTGAGGAAACTGGAAAACGTCAAGGCTTTGAAGACAAGAGCCTGGACTACTACTACGATCTCTATGATACCTTTGGAGACAAAGCAGAATTTCTCATTGCTGAAATCAATACAGCAGATGCAATCGCTTACTTAGACCAGAAGATTTCCTTGCTCAATCCTTCATCCAAACAATATGAGCAACAATTGCAAAAATTAGAGAAACAAAAGACAATTGTCCGGGAGACCTTGGCGGACGAAACGGTTGAAACAGTACCCTTAGCCTGCGCCCTGATCATCTATAATCCATCAGAAGTGACCTATTTGTTTGGTGGTTCGTATACCAAATATCAGAAATTCTCTGCAGCCTTCTTGATTCAATACCATGCCATGAAGCGTGCACTAGAAAAAGGAATCACCTTATACAATTTCCTTGGTATTCAAGGGATCTTCGACGGTTCAGACGGCGTTCTTCGTTTTAAACAAAACTTCAATGGCTATATCGTTCGTAAGATGGGAACCTTCCGTTATTACCCAAATCCTCTGAAATTTAAAGCCTTGTCCTTGATCAAACGAATCTTAGGACGCTCATAAAAAAACAAAAGCCAGCTTACTAGCTGGTTTTTTTAAGATAAAAAAAGACGAGAAATCTCTCGTCTTATATATTTTCGATTAGTTTACGAAGTTCAACAATGCCAAGAAGCTTTCTGGATCAAGTGATGCACCACCAACAAGAGCTCCATCAACGTCTGGACAAGCCATGTACTCAGCAACGTTTTCAGGTTTCACTGAACCACCGTATTGGACACGTACTTTGTCAGCTACTTCTTGACCGAAGTCAGCAGCTACAACGTCACGAACCACTTTACACATTTTTTGTGCATCGTCTTGTGATGCAGATTTACCAGTACCGATCGCCCAGATTGGCTCATAAGCGATAACAGATGCAGCTACTTGCTCAGGAGTCAAACCAGCCAAAGCAGCAGATACTTGAGCACCTACGAATTCAGCCGCTTTACCAGCTTCGTAAGTTTCAAGACTTTCACCACAACAGATGATTGGAAGCAAACCATTAGCAAAGATTGCTTTTGCTTTTTTGTTGATGTCTTCGTCTGTTTCGTGGAAGTAATCACGACGTTCTGAGTGACCGATCACAACATAGTCCGTACCGATTTCTTTCAAAACTTGTGGGCTAGTTTCACCAGTGAAGGCACCAGCGTTTTCAAAGTAGCAGTTTTGAGCAGCAACTTTAAGGTTTGAACCTTTAGCAGCAG
>NZ_JAPJPF010000024.1 GCF_030825805.1 Streptococcus sp. | reverse complement strand
CAGCCTTGATCTTGACATTGATCCGTGTATCTTGGTCCACTGTCACAAAGTTGGTCGAAATAGCTTCGCTGGTCAGTACGTCTTCAATGAAGCGTCCTGTGAAACCACCGATAAATCCAGTCGCTGTGTTCTCGATATCGAGACGCTTTAAGACACGACTGACATTGATTCCTTTACCACCGGCGAATTTATCTTCCGAAGCCATCCGGTTGACCGCCCCTGTCTCTACATGATCGAGACGGACGATGTAATCAATCGCTGGGTTTAATGTAACTGTATAAATCAAACCTCAATAACCTCCGTTTTTTCTTTTAATTTAGAAAGGATTTCCGTATCTGAAGCATTGGTAATGATGGTTGCTCTCTTCACCGGAGCTACCTTTACAAAAGATGTCCGCCCGAGTTTTGACGAGTCCAGGAGAATGTAAGTATTCTTTGCATTCTCTAAAATGGCCCGTTTGACGGCCCCCTCTTCAAGATCCGGTGTGCTGTACGACTCTAGGTCGACGCCATTCATCCCAATAAAAGCTCGATCGAAACTTAACTGACCGATTTGATTCAAGGCCATCCCTCCGATGCTAGCGTCGGTCGACGTCTTAACCATCCCTCCGATGATGACCGTCGGAATATCTCTCTCCACTAAACTCGCTGCATGGTGAATGGAATTGGTCACAACTGTAACGGTTGGATTGGCCAATTCATGAACTAATAATTCATTGGTGGTCCCTGCATCGATAAAGACAACTTCAAAATCTTTGATCAATTCTGCTGCTTTTTTTGCAATAGCAGATTTTTCTTGAACGTTTTTGATTGCTTTATCTTTATTGCTTTCTTCTTCTTGCAAGGAATGAAGACTTTCAGCCCCACCGTGAATTCGTCTTAGTTTATTCTCTGCTTCCAGTTCATCTAAATCACGTCGAACCGTTGATTCTGATGAGTTTAGCTCTTGAACTAAATCCTCAATAGAGACGATTCGCTCTTTGATAACCTTTTCTAAAATGATATGTTTTCGTTCAGATTTTAACATATAACCTCCTTTTGGAAACGATTACAAGGACTATTATACTCTCTTATCTTTCAAAGTCAAGCACTAAATATCATTTTCTTTCATTTTCTATCAATTTCTTTAAAATCATCCATCATTCTCTCTTTAAATCTAGCTACTTGACTCTTAAACTCTGCATCAGTTTTTGACAGAACAAAAAAGAGGCTGGGACAAAAGTCCTAGCCCTCTCAATTGTCTTTGGATTATTGAGCAAGACGCAGTGGTTGAGTGGGCTCTACTACGCTGATTTCATCAGCTTTTACAGCCCTACTCAACTGTGCGGAGGCAGGACGACGAAATCGAATTCTAACGAATTACCGATTTCTGTCCCACTCTCACTATAACAACTATTCATCTTTTTTAAACCCTAGCCCTCGGAACCATTTGGATAATCCCTTTTTACTTTTGTGTTCGTCTTTTCCAGTAGCTTTCTCAAGGTTAGGTTCGTCTTGCAAGTGATCTTCTGATTGAGTAGAAGCCAGTAACGAAACTTGGGCCTGATCAGCAGCTCCTTCTTCTCCTGCTACTACAGGTTGGTTTCCATCCTCATTTGACTGAATTTTCTCTATCCGACTCCTGAACTCATTAGCTTCTTTTTGATAAGCCATAAAACTTGCAAAGGCTGTTTCAAATTCTACTTTTTTCTCTTCAAGTTCAGTTTTTGCGGAAGCCACCAAGGCTTGGGCATCAACTAGCAGTTCAGATGAATTAGTAAACAGTTTAAGATGACCTTTAGCTTGCGTTAATTGTTTTTGAGCGATTTGAAGTTGAGCATGTGCGCCTTCAAGCTTAGATCTAGTCTCCTTCGCTGCATTCTGTAAAGCTTTTAATTGCTTTTTATCTTCTTCTAATGCCAGAGTAACATTTTTCAAGGCTTCTTCTTTCGGGCTAATACTACCTTGTATACGAGCTCGTGATACTGCCAGTGAGTTTTCGGCTTCCTTGACTTCTATCGACGCAGCCTGCCATTTCTTCATCGCAGAAGCTAAGTTACGTTGTGCACGTGCCAATAGTTGCTCATGACTTGCAAGAGAATTCTTGACATCGAATAAATGCCCAGAAAGGATATTGATGCGGGATTCTTGGTTAATCTTTTCGACCTTTAGGCTCTCCAATGTATTTTTTACAGCCTTCACATCCGCTTTTGTCGTCCTTGCATTGGCAACTTTTCTCATCCACTTGGTCAGTTCTTCGCTGGTATAAAGCGGACTTCCTTCTTCAAAGAAAGCTGCTTGAGATACTTCTAAATCTGGAGCATAGGCAACTGAAATAGCCTTGTATTGATTCCCCATCATGTGGATATAGTGGCCAACCTTAGCAAATAGCTCAGGTCCCACTTTTCTGGAGATCTGACTAGGATCTAGCTGACTTTCATCCGTCGGCAAATTGAATTGCTTGGCTAATTGACGATAGTGGTCTTTTTCACTATACCAGAAGGCTACCGCTTCTCTAGGTCGATAGCCCCAGGCAACATTCTCATTCTCTTGGTAACTGGACAAGCCTTTTCGATGGTTTACATAATACTCTGTTTGAAGTTGACTAGCAGGCAATTGATAAGGATCTACCAAGAGCTCCGCTAAACCAGCATGGCGCCGATATTGATTGATGGCATCAACGATTTCTAACGCTTTTAAGACGTTATCTAATCTAGTGACCTTTCCACCTGCCAGCTGGTCCTCTTCACTCCTACGGCTATAAAGAGACAAGGCTTCGACAGCATCTTGGTCACCTGCTTTGGCCCACTCTTGAAGCACCCCCTCATAGCTTGCCTGTTGAAGATTGATGGGACTTAGCATTGCCGCTTCACGGACCTGTTCTAACTCCACTTCTTTTAGGGAAATTTGATGGGCTAGTTGCTCAATTTTCTCCTGTGCGCCAGCAATCTCACTAGAAACCTGCTTTAAGACCTGAGGCACATTGGCATGAGTTTCTGTCAGATTAACTACTAATGCTTGAGCTATTTTTAATTCGTTTTGCGCCTGCTCATCTTTTTGCTGTGCGTTAGCTAATACTGTCTCATCGTTCTGGATGGGTTGTTTGGCTTTTCTCAATTCATTACCTGCAATATCAACAAGCAACTGTTGGGCAGCAATTTTATTCTCTTGATTCTTTATGGCAGAACGGACTTGGTGATCGATTTCTGTTGCTTGGCGTACCTTCTCTTCTTCTAAAATAACAACTGCTTCTGCAACCGCAACTTCATTTTCAGTTTTGCTAATGGAGGTTTGATTGGAGTCTTTAATCCTTGCTTCAGTGGTATGCAAGTTCGCTTCAGCAGCTTCAAGCCCAGACTTGGCTACATTGTATTCAGATTGAGCCTGGTTCAATTGTAACCGTTGGTCTTCAACTCTTTTTTTGGCTTTTTCTAACTGTTCATTTAAGATATTCACATCCATAAAACTTGTATCCATTCCAATCACATCCATCGATTGCTGATCAACAGTGTCCTTCTGGGTGATTTCCTCCGCCTGCGCCTTATGTCCAGCCAAACCTGAAAAGAGAGTTGTCGCTGTGACACCCGTTGTGAAGACTGGTTTTCCTATTTTTTTGCCCATTGCAAACACCACCAAAACTTTTTCATATCTCTTTTCTCTCCATAAGGATACCACATTTTGTTACTAATAACTAGTAGGATGAGGAAGAATTTTCTATTAATTTAAGGGCAAAAGAAAAACAGCTAAGGCTGTTAGTCTTCTTGTTTAATTTGCTCCAACATCTTCTCTTCTTCTGCTGTCAATTCATAGTTTTCTAGCAGATCAGGGCGACGCTCCAAGGTCTTTTTCAAACTCTGATAGAGACGCCATTGACGGATATTTTCATGGTGACCACTCATGAGGACATCTGGAACCGTCATCCCTCGGTATTCATAAGGACGTGTGTATTGAGGATACTCTAAGAGACCAGACGAGAAACTGTCATCCTGGTGACTGGACTCTTTTCCGATCACCTCTGGAATCAAGCGCACTGTCGCATCAATCATGGTCATGGCAGCCAGCTCACCACCCGTCAGGACATAATCCCCCAGAGAAATCTCATCTGTCACCAAGGTCTTGATCCGCTCGTCGTAGCCCTCATAGTGACCACAGATAAAGATCAATTCTTCTTCCTGAGCTAACTCTTCTGCGTAAGATTGGTCAAAGGTCCGACCAGCAGGATCCAGTAAAATCACGCGCGGACTCTTTTTCTCAATCGCATCAAAGGCATCGAAGATTGGCTGCGCTCGTAGAAGCATACCCTGCCCACCACCATAGGGTTCATCGTCCACATGGCGCGCTTTCTCCGCGTTTTCACGGAAATTATGGTAGTTGATTTCTAATAAGCCTTTCTCACGCGCTTTGCCGACGATCGAGTGCTCCAAAGGAGAAAACATCTCTGGAAAGAGGGTTAAAATATCAATCTTCATCGTCTAACCCTTCTAAGATGTCCACATCGACCCGATTACCCGGAATATCGATAGTGAGCACCACTGGTGGGATATAAGGCAAGAGAAGGTCACGTTTCCCTTTGCGTTTGACCACCCAGACATCATTGGCACCAGGTTGCAGGATTTCCTTAATCTGACCGATTAGCTGGTCATTTTCGTAAACATCAAGGCCGATGATCTCATGGTAATAAAACTCGCCCTCATCCAAATCCGTCAAGTCTTCTTCCGCAACCTTAAGGCTAAAGCCCTTGAACTTTTCGATGGCATTGATATGGTACATATCCTTAAACTTGATGATATCGAAGTTCTTGTGCTTACGGTGGCTAGCAATGGTCACTGTTTGGACGAACTGATCCTTCTCATCAAAGAGAGCCAATTCAGCTCCTTTTTTAAAGCGCTCTTCCGCAAAGTCTGTCACAGACAAGACCCGCATCTCTCCTTGTAAGCCTTGGGTATTGATAATTTTCCCAACGTTAAAATAATTCATGATTTCTCCACTGTAGTTTATTCACTCTATTTTATCACGTTCAAGGGATTTTCTCAAATGGACTTATCTGCTAGAAACTGCTCCAAATCCCGCTCGTGCTGGTATTTTACTGCTGCTGTTTTATCTTTTTCAAAGATGGTTTTAGTAAGGTCGATCTCATTGATAGCAGCGATGGCAACCGTGTAGTGAATGATATCAGCGAGTTCTTTAGCCAATTCCTCATTCGAATCCTGAACCCCTTCTTTCCGTCCAGAACGTCCATTTAAGACCTCGGCTACTTCCCCAACCTCTTCGACGAGCTTGATAAATAGACCTTCTTCTGTACGACTGTCTTTGTAATGTTCTTCTAAATAGGCTTGTAATTGCCGAATGGTTACTTCTTTCATAGCTTCTCCTTGTAACAAAAAAACGGGACAAAGTCCCGCCTTTTTATTTTTCGTCAATAACGATTCTTACTTTTTTATCTTCAGTTGGGACAGAGTAGACAATCGTTCTTATCGCAGAAATGGTGCGACCTTTCCGACCGATCACTCGACCAACATCGCTAGGATCAAGGTCAAGGTGGTACTCCAAGAATTCAGGAGTATCTTCGATCTTGATGGTTAAGGCATCCGGTTGTGAAATCAAAGGTTTCACAATTGCAATAATAAGATTTTCAATCGTATCCATACATCAACCTACTTTATGATTATTTTGAGAATTTAGAATCGTGGAATTTCTTCAATACACCTTCTTTTGAAAGAATGTTGCGAACTGTATCTGAAGGTTGAGCTCCATCAGCCAACCATGCAAGAACGCGGTCTTCTTTCAAAGTAACTTGGTTTTCTTCAACAAGTGGATTGTAAGTTCCAACTGTTTCGATGAAACGACCATCACGTGGTGAACGTGAATCTGCTACGTTGATACGGTAGTAAGGTTTTTTCTTAGAACCCATACGAGTCAAACGAATTTTAACTGCCATTTTTATAAGTCTCTTTTCTATATTTTAATTTTCGGTGAAATAGACAAGCTATTTAGCACATAATCTATTATAACACATTTTATAGACCTGTCAAGAAAAAAACTTGACACTATTAAAAATTTTTTAATCGATCTCAAAATAATAAGATACTTCATTTTTGGAATCCGATTCAATCACATAGTTCCCAGAGGGAAGACCGGATACATCCAAGTGCTTCCCTTCATATTCTTTGTGAAGGGAAGTCACTGTAATGGTAAAGGAAAATCCCTTAATTTGGCGGTAGGTAGCATAATCCAAGGTCAGAATCCCTCGAAGTTCTGTTTCTCCAGCTTTTTCAGCAGCCAGTAAGTCTCTTGCTAACTGATCTTCAAAATCGGGATTTTGGATTGGTAACTGAAGACGAACCTTGCTTACCTCGAGGCCTTGTTGATGAAATCGTTCTTTTATCTCTTGCTTTAATTGTTGAAATCCTTGAGATTCCGTAAAGGCTCTTTCGAAGAACGGTGCTACTAACCAACTGTTGTAATGTTGAGCCAGTTCTTCAGCCGTGTCATAATTTCTCCCAGTTTCTTCTTTTGATAGATGAGTTGCATCGGGAAAGTCAAACTGAACCATCTTTCCCTCAGCCCTTTCTTGATAGCTATAGGCATATTTGGTCGACATCCCATGGAGTTTAGCTGCTTTAAAATGTAGGTCTCCTTTAAATCCCGCTTCCTGATAAAAGCTAGAAATTTGCTCTTGGATTTCTTTTTCTTCTTGATTAGTAAAATAAAAGAGAAAACAAATCAAGAGAGCGACCACTGTGAAGAATACACGAGCCAGGTAGACGACCCATTTCTTGATGTTGAATGGTATTTGTTTAAATAAATTCATTTATCCATAATAACAAAAAACTAGCCCAAGAGCTAGTTTGTAATGGAATGAAATTTGAACAAAGCTTGTTCAGGTTGTTAGAGAGACGCTTATATTTGATGTTCCTCCACATCACCGCTACATTCAATCCAGGGATATTGCTTCATCAGATAGGTCCAAAAATGATACCACTCCTCTTTCTGATAGCTGATAGCGAGATAGTATTCCTTGTAGTCAAAATCCCTTAACACAAGAAAATACTTAGGAGGAAGAAGTGATTTGTTTCTACCAGAGTACCTACTATAACTATACTTTTGAAATTTCTGAAGTTGGATTTTCCAAATATCCTCATCTATTCTCAGATAGTCGAAACAAGAGCGATAGGTTATCAAATAGCCCTTATAAATCAGTAATTTTAGCCTCGGGTCTCTGAATTCCGCTTCCTTCTCTATTTCCTGCAAAGAGATTGATTCGTTCCATTCCTGAGAAAATTCTCTGCCTTTTCTGCTTGTTTTACAAATCAGACGAACAAATTCGAATACTTGCCGAATGAGAATAAAAGAAACCGTGCAGCCAAGCATGATCCAGGCTTGAAACTCTTTTCTTTCCTGAACAGTAGCTTGGTCCCAATCCATCCCATTCAATAAGCATAACAGATAGAAAGCCGCGCCAGCTAATAGGAGGATATAAGCTAGTCGAATAAGAAATTGAAAAAATAAACTCTTTCTAATCATTTAGTGCTGTTTACACTCTCCTTCTTGTCAGGTCCATTCCTTTTCACCTCTAACTGAAAGCAACTGGTGTCAATACTGGGCTAATCCTTTCGCAAGAGCGCCAATAAAGCCTCATAAGAATACACTTCATAAGTCGGCACTGCTTGACTGGTATTTTCTTTGTGATCCGGATTGTACCAGACGGTATCAATCTCCGCAGCATTGCCTCCAGCGATGTCCGCCGTCAAAGAATCTCCAATCATGAGAGCTTGTTCCTTGGCAAATCCTGGGATCAGGTTCGCGATTTTTTCGTAAAAGGCCACTTCCGGTTTTTGAGTCCCTAATTGTTCAGAGATGAAGATTTCTTTGAAATTAGGGGTAATAGCAGATTGCTTCAAACGCCCTTGCTGAATAGCGGTAACGCCGTTGGTAGCACCATAGAGCTGGTAACCTCTTTCTACTAACTTGGCTAACAAGTCTTCTGCTCCTGGGAAAGTCTGTCCCTGTTGACAAATGAAGTCCTGGTAACGCAGAGCCATTTCTTCACCATCTACATCTCTACCAAAATGGGCAAAGGCAATGGCAAACCGGCTGTTAATCAAGTCTTTCTTGCTAATCTTCTTTTGCTCCAAATCTTTCCAGAGGCCTTGGTTCATGGGTTTGTAGTAATCTTTAAAGGCTTGAATATCTTGAACCTCCTGATCTTGGAGGAATTGCGTTAAGGCCACTTCCTCCGCTGTATCAAAGTCCAATAAGGTATGATCTAGGTCAAAAAGTAAAAATGTATATGTCATTACAAACGATCCTTTAATTTTTCTACAAATAAATAGGCTGCTGGGCAAGTGAGGGTATTCTTGATAGTCAGATGGTTGATCTGGTAGATTTTCTTGCGGTCTGTATGAGGAAATTCTCGGCAAGCCTTAGGACGCACATCGTAGATGGAACAGAGATTATCACCACCCAAGAAAGGGCAAGGCATGGATTTAAAGACCTTATCGCCATCCTCATCGACTTGAAGAAATTCAGCCTCAAAAGCGGGAAGTTTCATTTTGAAATACTTGGCGATGCGCGTGATATCTGCTTCCTTAAAATCAGGTCCTAGGGTCTTACAGCAGTTGGCGCAGGCGGTACAATCAATTTCTTGAAAGACTTCATCGTGAATCTCTTGGGCTATTTTATCTAGATTTTTAGGGGGCTTCTTTTTCAGATTTGCCAATACCTTGCGGTGCTCCTTTTGTTTTTGGAGCGCTAACTGATGGTATTTTTCTAAGTCAATTTCTTGAGTCATAAACTACTTTCTAATTGCTAAATGGATAAGAGCATTATACCATAGAGGCCGTAAAAAAAGATAGATTCATCAATCTATCTTCTTTCATTAATCCGTCACGGCACCTGTTCCATCAAGGCTCCAAGTATTTTCTACATAGGAGGTTAATTGAGCTAATGTTTTTTTATCTCCAAGACAGGCAATGTAATGCATCTTCCCATCTATTTGAAAAAACCAGCAAGTAACATGTCGACCCGACTTAAGAATCATGTTTAATTGGGTGGCTACATTTCCTCCAACTTTGCTAGTAGATCTCCACGATTTTACTACTTTATTTATTTCGTTCAAGTCATTCTCAAATCTTTGAGCCATCACTTCATTAAAATCTTCCTCTTCGGCGACACCCGCTCTTTCTCTAGTAGTAACGTTCAAAATAATCGCATTATCCACGCTTTTATCTGAGTACTGGATATTATCTCCACCTTCTTCATTTGTATATTTTACCCAATCACTTGGAATATTGACGTAGCCATAATCTGCCGAACCGATTCGTTTAGTTTCTGCGAGACTCTCACTATTATCTGATAGTTCTTCCTTTACCTTGCTACTTGATTTTGTTGCTTCTTTCACCACATTCTTGGAGCTAGACGCTGCCGATGATTTACTAGACTCTTTCTTTGGACTGATACAAGCAGAAAGACTGACAACAGACAAAAAAGTTACTGACGCCAGTAGGAACTTATTTTTCATTTTTCTCTCCTCTATGATAGATCATATACACTAGTCTAACATCTTATACTCTATTTTAAAAGGACCATTTAAATTTCTTACCAAAAAAAGAACTAATTCAAACTGATGAACTGTTTGAATTAGTCCCTGCTTTCTTAAGGATATACAACCTGAGAGATTCTTTGCTAACCAGGTTGCAAAAAGTTAAATGTTACAAAAATAGAACCTACTGACAGCGTCTAAATCGTATTCTATCATGTATTGAAAATTGGTGACAATGAAACCAACTTCCTCACGAATGCATTAGGCTTTTGGACCTTTTTCATCCAAACTCCAAGTTTCCTCAATGTAAGGAATGAATTGAGCCAAGGTCTCTGGATCCCCTTCAAAAGACATCAAGTATACCTTATCATCCTTTTGGAAGACCCAAGTAATGAGGTACTGTCCAGATTTAAGGATAATATTCAGCTGCAAGGCTTCATTCCCTGAGACAGTGGTCTTCGCTCCCCACATTTTCTCTACTTCTTTATTGTCTTTCCAATAATAAGCAATTCGGTTCGCAATCAACTCTGCGTTGAAGACTTCCCCTTCACCGACATTTGCTTTTTCTTTGGTATACCCGTTCATGGTAACGATATTGTAGGCACTTCCATCTGTAAATTGAATGCTGTCTCCGCCATCTATATCTGTAAATTTAATCCACTTGCTTGGGATATCGATATAACCATAATCTGCAGAACCAACCCGTTTGGTTTCGACAGAACTCTTGGTATCATCCGATGATTTTGACTCTACCTTGCTAGAAGTCTTTTTACTAGAGGATTTTTTACTCTTTTTTACCACCTCAGTGGAACTAGATTCAGATGACAATGGTTTTCTAGACTCTTTTTTAGGTGTGCTACAAGCTACAAGGGCAATAGCTGATAAGACCGAGACAGTCGCTAGTAGGAACTTATTTTTCATCTTTCCTCTCCTTTGTGATGGATTTTGATACCTCTAGTTTATCACGTTCAATGAAGATTTGAAAGCGCTATTTGTCTAGTCCGATAGAAAAACGCCCCTAACGGGACGTTTGATTTGTTGGAATATTTCAGAGAGAAGCTTACTCCTCATCCATTGAAAGAACTGACAAGAAGGCTTCCTGTGGTACTTCTACAGATCCGATAGCTTTCATCCGTTTCTTACCGGCTTTTTGTTTTTCAAGAAGCTTCCGTTTCCGTGAGACGTCCCCACCATAACACTTGGCCAAGACGTTCTTCCGAAGAGCCTTGATATCTGTACGTGCAACGATCTTATGACCGATGGCTGCTTGGATAGGCACTTCAAACTGTTGACGAGGGATAATCTTCTTAAGCTTCTCAACGATCAACTTACCACGTTCATAGGCAAAGTCCTTGTGAACGATAAAGCTGAGAGCATCGACGGTATCGCCATTAAGAAGGATATCCATTTTAACCAATTTAGATGGACGGTATTCAGACAGCTCGTAGTCAAAGCTCGCATAACCACGCGTAGAAGATTTCAATTTATCAAAGAAATCAAAGACTATTTCCGCCAGTGGGATTTGATAGATCACATTAACCCGATTTTCGTCGATGTAGTCCATGGTCACAAAGTCCCCACGTTTGCGTTGGGCCAATTCCATGACAGCTCCGACAAACTCTTGCGGCACCATGATTTGCGCTTTGACATAAGGTTCTTCGATCGAAGCGATCTTGGTTGGATCTGGGAACTCAGACGGATTGGACACATCCAGCACTTCTCCATCTGTCAAATTGACCTTATAGATTACAGACGGCGCTGTCATAATCAAGTCAATATTGAACTCGCGCTCCAAACGTTCTTGGATAACGTCCATATGAAGGAGTCCTAAGAAACCACACCGGAAACCAAAACCAAGGGCTTGAGATGTTTCAGGCTCAAATTGAAGACTAGCGTCATTCAATTGCAGCTTCTCCAAAGCTTCCCGAAGATCGTTGTATTTGTTGGATTCGATCGGGTAAAGACCAGCAAAGACCATTGGATTCATTTGTTTGTATCCATGAAGAGGCTCAGCTGCTGGATTGGACGCCAAAGTCACAGTATCCCCGACACGAGTGTCTGCAACAGTCTTGATAGAAGCTGCGATATAACCAACATCTCCTGTCGCAAGGAAATCACGACCAACTGCTTTAGGAGTAAAGATCCCTACCTCTGTCACATCAAAGGTCTTGCCATTGCTCATCAACTGGATGGTGTCGCCAGGCTTCACTATACCATTGACCACCCGAACTTGAAGGATAACTCCACGATATGGGTCGTATACTGAGTCAAAGATCAAGGCTTGCAATGGAGCAGCAACATCCCCAGTAGGAGCTGGAACTTTCTCGACGATTTGTTCCAAAATCTCTTCAATCCCGATACCAGCCTTGGCTGAAGCTAGAACTGCTTCACTGGCATCCAAACCAATGACATCTTCTACTTCTGTGCGCACCCGTTCTGGATCTGCAGCTGGCAAGTCGATTTTATTGATAACTGGCAGGATTTCCAAATCGTTATCCAAAGCCAGGTAAACATTGGCTAGGGTCTGAGCTTCAATCCCTTGAGCCGCATCCACTACGAGAATGGCTCCCTCACAGGCAGCCAGCGAACGAGAAACCTCATAAGTAAAGTCCACGTGTCCCGGTGTGTCAATCAAGTGGAAGATATAGGTTTCCCCATCTTTAGCCGTGTAATTCAACTCGATGGCATTAAGCTTAATGGTAATCCCACGTTCCCGTTCTAGGTCCATGCTGTCCAAAAGCTGGGCTTGCATTTCCCGACTAGAAACTGTCTCAGTTTTTTCTAGGATTCGGTCCGCCAAGGTTGACTTTCCGTGGTCAATATGGGCGATAATGGAGAAGTTCCGAATCTTCTCTTGTCGTTTCTTTAATTCTTCTAAATTCATTTTTTCATCCTTATAAAACTATTCAGTATATTATAACAAAAAAGATAGGCCTTTGCCTATCTTAATCCATTATTTTCAAAAATCGCTTCTGTGTTTTATTTCCTTCATAACCTAAATGTTCATAAAAAACATGAGCTTCTTTACGATGAGAGGCAGAACTCAAACGAATAAAGGAATAGTTATGAGTTCGAGCAAGAGTTTCAATTCGCTCCATCAATTGCCGACCAATCCCACGTCCTTGAGCAGATGGGAAAACAGCAAATCCTAAAACATTTAAACCTGGATCGCTATATATACTCTCATAGGCTTCTGCTTCGACATAGCCTAAAATATTTCCAGTTTGGTCCTCTTCGTAAACAAAGCAAAAGTGACCCGAATCTGGCTGATTAAACTTATCAATCTGAGCTGTTACTTTCTCAAGGGTCGAATCATACCCCAATGCCTGGTGGCACAAATCACGAATTTGACCTGCATCTTTAATTTGAACGGTCCGAATCATACTTCTACCTCCATAAAGTCTTTTCCTTTATTTTAGACCTTATACCTAAAAATATCAAGTTTTACAATATATTAATAGTATATTTTGCGTTTCTATTTAATTCGAATTAAAATAATTAATGAACAATAAAGGATTTCTATTTACTTTTTCGATTTAATTCGCTATAATGAATTGTAATGTAAAAAGGAGGTGAAGCTCTTGGCAAGAGGACGTGGAAAAGCAAGCCCACAAGATAAAGAGGCTTTGCGCATTATTTCCGAAAAAATAAGAGAACTATTAAAGGTTCAGAATAAGAAACAGGTCGATTTATCTCGTACAACTGGTATTCCAGCTAGTACTTTGACCGGCTATGTGAAAGGCACTTCTCTCCCAGTCAGTGAAAACTTAGAAAAGATTGCTAGCTTCTTTGAAATCCCCATCTCTGACCTAGATCCTCGTTATGGACAACCAGATACCTTGGAGGATTCTAAGATTGAGTTTATCTATAAGCAACTGGATGAGGACTTTCAAGATTCACTCTTAGAGGAAGCCAATCGCTTGTTGGTTTTACAGGCTGAACGGAAACGTATCGAGAAAAAATACACACCATATACCGTCTTCGATAGTTATGCTGCAAGTCAAAGTGCTTCTAAGGGAGATTTGGTTTGGTTTGATCAAAAACTGGCTTATGATCTAGCACTTTGGATTCATACAGACTCGCTGGAACCTAAATATCCAAAGGGATCTGTTGCCCTAATCAAGCAAACTTTCTACGATACTGCTGGTGCCATCTATGCTATTGAGTACGACGGGCAAACCTTGATCAAGCGTGTCTTCCGTGAAGCACAAGGGATTCGTCTCGTTTCCCTCAATAAAAAGTATAGTGATAAGATTATTCCTTTAGAAGAAGAACCAAGAGTCATCGGAAAAGTCATTGCTAGCTTTCTACCAGCTAAGGAGGATGAGCTATGATTCGATTAGTTGCTATTGATTTAGATGGGACACTTTTATCACCAGACAAAACCATTAGTCCTGCTAATAAGCAGGCTCTTTTGGATGCTGAAGCTGCTGGTGTAAACGTCGTCATCTGTACAGGTCGCCCTCTCTCTGGTGTTCGTCCAATTTTTGAAGAAATCGCCTTCAAAAGTAATCACTCCTACTCTGTGATTAATAATGGTTGTACAACTGTCAAATCATCAGATTGGTCTGTTATCAGTTATGATGCCTTATCTGAAGAAGATTTGGTTTATCTCGATCAACTGACTCAGGAGATCCATCCTCAATTAAGTTTATTCGATTTAAATCGCTATATCATTTTGAATCGAAATCCTTCTGAAATAGCTAAAATGGATGCTAGCATCGTTTCTGCAGTCCCCGTGTCACTTGGCCTAGAAGAAATTCTTGAGGCACAACCGATTTTCCAAGGAATGTTTATCGATCAGAAAGAGCGGATTGATGTCTTTCAAGAAACCTATGAAGAAGTATTAGCCCAGCGCTTCCACACTATTCGCTCCCAACCGATCCTATTTGAGATCCTTCCTAAAGGGGTAAATAAAGCGACCGGCTTAAAGGCACTGGCTGAATACTTGGGAATACCAAGGCAAGAGGTCATGGCTATCGGGGATGAGAACAACGATATTGAAATGATTGAGTACGCGGGTCTTGGAGTTGCTATGGGCAATGCTCCAGCTGCTATCAAAGCCTTGGCTGATGTCACTACCACTTCTAACGAAGAAGACGGTGTCGCTACTGCTATCAAGCGCTATGTTTTACAAGCACAGAACTAGAAAAGGAAAAACAAATGAAATACCCAACACTATTAGAACGTTTTTTAACTTATGTCAAAGTCAACACTCGCTCTGATGAGACTTCTACAACAACTCCTAGTACACCTTCTCAAGTAGAGTTTGCAAAGAATGTACTGATTCCTGAAATGGAACGAGTTGGACTTCAGAATGTCTACTACCTTCCAAATGGTTTTGCTATCGGAACGCTACCAGCAAACGATCCAAGTCTCACCCGAAAGATTGGCTTTATCTCTCATATGGATACAGCTGACTTTAATGCTGAGAATATCAGCCCTCAAGTCATCGAAAACTATGATGGTGGCGCTATTCCTCTTGGTGATTCTGGTTATTCACTAGATCCAGCTGATTTTGCTAACCTCCATAACTACAAAGGTCAAACCTTGATTACAACTGACGGTACGACCCTTCTTGGTGCAGATGACAAATCAGGGATTGCTGAGATTATGACAGCTATCGAATATTTGAATGCTCATCCAGAAATCAAACACTGCGAAATCCGAGTTGGCTTTGGACCAGATGAAGAAATCGGAGTCGGAGCAGATAAGTTTGATGCAGAAGATTTCAATGTAGACTTCGCTTATACAGTGGACGGTGGTCCTCTTGGTGAATTGCAATACGAAACCTTCTCTGCTGCAGGAGCTGAAATTACCTTTAAAGGGCGCAATGTGCACCCAGGTACTGCTAAGAACCAAATGGTCAATGCTCTCCAGTTAGCCATTGACTTCCACAATCAACTCCCTGAAGAAGACCGCCCTGAAAAAACAGATGGCTACCAAGGCTTCTTCCATTTAATGAATATCGAGGGGACTGTTGAGGAAGCGCATGCTAGCTACATTATCCGTGACTTCGAAACAGAGAACTTTGAAGCCCGTAAAGCCATGATGGAAGACATCGCAAGCAAGATGAACCAAGAACTTGGTGCTGAACGTGTTCTCTTGAACCTTAAAGACCAGTACTATAACATGAAACAAGTCATCGAGAAAGACATGACACCAGTCAACCTGGCTAAGGAAGTCATGGAAGATTTGGGCATTACTCCTATTATTGAACCAATCCGCGGTGGTACAGACGGTTCTAAGATTTCCTTCATGGGAATTCCAACTCCAAACCTTTTTGCTGGTGGCGAAAATATGCATGGTCGCTTTGAATATGTCAGCCTACAAACCATGGAACGTGCAGTGGATACCATCATCGGAATTGTTAGCCATTTCTAATTCACACTATTGAATTAAACAAAGAGCTTCGGTTATCTTGACCGAAGCTCTTATTCTATTCATCCAAATATACTACCTGACCAAACTGGCTGTTAATCTGGTTTTGGTAAGTCTCATAAATTGAGAGAGGGATTCGCAAGCAAGTATCTGCTTCATGTCCTGCAAAAGGACGATGTGTCAGAAGGGCTACTTTTCTTCCCTTTTCATGCTCCTGCTTCAAGCAATCTATCAGTCTAAGAATCTGGCTCGAATCTTCTGGAGCGCCTTGATCAACCAATAAGCTCCATTGACTCCAATCTGGCACCTCATCTTCGCCACAGATCGAATTATAGTAAGAAACCTTTTCACCAACTTGACCGAATCCAGCTGTTAAATCCAAAGAACGTAATTTTAGCTCAGGACATAGTTGCTCCTTCTCTTGTCGCTCATACAAGTAAAGATTATATAAAAACTGGAGATAGAACGGATCCATTCGACTCAGGTCACTCACTTCTTCCCTTTCGAAGCCTCGATGAAAAGCTTCTAAGATAGATGAAAAGCGATATGGCATTCGTTTGGCGATCCGTTGGATGAGTTCATCGTCCGAAATCTCTTTTAGAATATGCTTAGGCCATTGATTCGAACCGAAATTTTCAACAGCTTGCTGATAGGCTTCTTCCAAACTACTACCAAAACCATGAATTGCACCAACTGAATGAATTTGTGTATTGAGAACTTTTGTCACCTTTTCCATTGGAAAGACGGGTAGTTTAAAGAAAATACGATCTAGAGTGGGTTCAAACAGGGCTGTAAGACCCTTCATCGTAGGATGAGGAAGGTCCAAAAGGTGGTCGCCTAATTTTAAGCATAAGGCCTGGTAGTAAATCGAATAACCTAAGGCCATGGACATGGTCGAGAAGGAATCCGAAGCAAAAGGATTGACCTCAAGAATATAGAATTGGTAACTCTTTGGATCTAGCGCAAACTTGATGGATGTCGCTCCAACCAGTCTCAAGTGCCGGACAATAGACAAAGCTGCCTCTCTCAAGGTCTGATGCTCGGTATCTGTCAACGTCAGACTTGGGATGACTTGATAAGAATCACTGGAATGGATCCCCACCGGGTCGATACTCTCAATGTTTCCCGCAAGATAATAATTATCCTGACGATCTCGGACGACGATGTATTCCAACTCCTTGAAACCAACCGTTGAGAGCTCCAACAAACACTGAGCCTGTGGCGATACTTCTAGTCCTTTTTCGACAGCATCACATAAATCATCCAAGTTATTAGCAATCCGACGACCTTGCCCATGCTTGCTGGCAAGTGGCCAAACAACAATAGGGAATTGGATCTGCTCTGAGAACTCAATAGCCTCTCGCACTGTCGAAACCAAGGATGAGGAAGGAACTTGATAACCTAAGTCCTGTAGAAATGACTTTTGGTCTGCCTGGTGGTAAAAGGTACGGTACTGCCTAAGCGAAGTTCCTAGAATACGGATTTTGTGTTCCTTGAGAAACCCAATTTCTTCCAATCGGAATAAAAGACCAAGGACTTGCTTATCCGCAAATGACAGCAGTAAATTTTTTGTTTTCGTCGCTAGAAGGGCTTCTTTGAGACTGTCCAACTTTAAACGAATAACCGAAACAGCGTCTCCTGCTTCTTTGGTGACGTCGTTCTCGTCTCCACAATAGAGGATTTCTGTCTGGTAGCCACGTTCTTTTAATAAGGGACAAGACGTGAGTGCTCCAAGCAAACTGACATCATTGAAGGATTCTGCACACAAAAGCGTTACTTGATTCATGACCATAACTCCTCCCTTCTTTCGTCTAATTTACTTTCAATCAGATCCATAAATTCGTCATAGAAATAGAGACTTTCCCTTGGTCCTGGGCTGGACTCAATATGGTAGAGAACACCGATCAAGGGAAGATAGCGGTGACGAAAGGCCTCGATAGAGTGATCATGAAGCTCCTCATGGGTGATCAGAAAATCTCGTGGAAGAGTATCGCGTTCGATGTTGTACTGGTGATTCTGGCTAGTGATTTCGACTTTTCCAGTAGCCACCTCTTTTACAGGAATGTTAAGTCCTCGATGAGGGCTTTTTAGTTTGGTGAGGCTTCCTCCATGGGCAAGGGCCAGCAATTCTGCCCCTAAGCCGATTCCCATGATCGGAATATGAGGATCGATTTTAGCAATGACCTGGCAAATACCATCGATATGATGAGGATTCCCTGGACCACTGGATAGAATGATGCCATCTGGCTGCAAATCCTTTAATTCCTTCAATTTAACTGAATAAGGAACGACCGTGACGTTACAACCTCGTGCAATCAATTGACGCAAAACGGAATGCCGTAAGCCCAAGTCGATCAAGACGATACTCTTACCAAACCCTGGTGCAGCATAGGGGGTTTTGGTCGACACCTGGCGGACTTGATCAAAAGGTAAGACGGTTGCCCGGAGCTGGTCTAAGATATGCTCAATCGCATCCCCTTCATTGACCACTGTAGCCTTCATACTTCCATGTTCAGTGACAATTTTAGCCAGCTTTCGAGTATCGACTCCTTGGATCCCTGGAATATTGTGTTTTTTCAGGTAAGCATCTAAGGATAACTGTTTGCGCCAATTACTGGGATGACTCGCTAATTGGTGCACTACCACTGCTAGACACCCAGGAAAAATAGATTCATAATCATCTCGGTTTATCCCAGTTGTACCGATAACTGGAAAAGTAAAGGCTAATATTTGCCCCTTATAGGACTGGTCGGTAATCAACTCCTGATAACCCGTCATGGCAGAATTTAAGACCAATTCTCCACTGACATAGGTATCAGCTCCAAAACCAGTTCCTTCAAAAACCGTCCCATCTTCTAATACTAAGAGACGTTTTACCATAAATTCTCCTTACAAACTCCAAAAAGAAAAGTGAGAAAAGACCACCTTTTTGTAGACTCTCTCACTTCTCCTTTCTATTTTCTTACTCTATTATTTCCGTCCAGCTAAAACCGCTTCGATGATAGCCATGCGGACAAAGACACCGTTGGTCATTTGCTCCACGATGCGTGATTTAGGAGCTTCTACCAAGTGATCAGCAATCTCCACATCACGGTTTACTGGAGCTGGGTGCATCAAGATGGCTGTGTCTTTCATACGATCATAGCGTTCTTGTGTCAAGCCATGCAAACGATGGTAGTTCTCTTTTGAAAAGAGAGACTCATAATCATGACGCTCGTGTTGCACACGGAGGAACATCATAACATCAACCTCTTCGATCACTTCATCAATCGTCACAAAGGTTCCATAATCTTCAAATTCCGCACTTCTCCACTCGTCTGGACCAGCAAAGTAGAGGGTTGCTCCCAAGCGTTTCAAGATTTGCATATTGGATTTTGCCACACGTGAGTGATCCAAGTCACCAGCGATACAAACCTTAAGTCCATCAAAGTGACCAAACTCTTGATAGATGGTCATCAAGTCTAGCAAACTTTGGCTTGGGTGTTGACCAGATCCATCTCCCCCGTTGACAATTGAGGCTGTGATGGTTGGACTTTCAATCAATTGCTTGTAGTAATCTACTTCAGGGTGACGGATGACGCAGATATCAACTCCGAGAGCTGACATGGTCAAAATGGTATCGTAGAGAGTTTCACCCTTGTTTACAGAGCTCGTTTTCACATCAAAGTCAAGGAGGTCACAACCTAATTTCAACTCAGCCACTTCAAATGCTTTGTGCGTACGTGTTGACGACTCAAAGAAGAGGTTAGACACGATATGTTGCTCATCATAATGAACTTTTGCTCCATTTTTAAACTCAATACCACGCTTAATCAAGGCCATAACTTCTTCGTTTGATAAAGCTTCCATTGAGACAAGGTTTTTAAGTGCGATTTGATTTGTAGACATGTTGTAACTCCATTCCAAAGATATGCATATGTGAAAACGATACAGGAAGCTTCCTCAGTCACTCCTGTATATAGCGACGATTTGAAAACTACCTTATTCACTCACCTCGATCAAGATGCGATCTTGACCATCTAGCTCAGTCATCTCGACAATGATTTCCTCTGATCGACTTGTTGGAATGTTCTTTCCAACATAATCTGGTCGGATCGGCAATTCTCTATGACCACGATCCACTAGGACTGCCAGGCTGACACGCGATGGACGTCCACGACTGACAAGATTATCGATGGCTGCTCGAATTGTCCGACCTGTATAAAGGACATCATCAATCAGGATGACATCTTTGCCAGTAATATCTACTGGTAAAACGGTTGAATCTTCTGTTACTTTGATATCATCACGGAAAGGCTTGGTATCCAATTCACAGACTGGAACTTCTATTTGTTCTAGCTGTGCTAACCGTTCTTTGATGCGATTGGCAATGAAAACGCCACGAGTTTTGATCCCTACCAAAACAATTTGGCTCAGATCCTTATTCCGTTCAATGATTTCATAAGTGATGCGAGTAATCGCTCGCTTCATGGTCAAATCATCAACGACTTCTTTGATCTTCATCTTTTCCTCCTAATTGATAGAAAAAAGCCTCCCTTTTCAAGGAGGCTTCAGAAAAATATCAAGAGATAATACCTAGAACGCATCTAGTTCACCCCTTATTTTGATCAGACTCCTTGCCTGCCTCACGGGACAGGATTAAAGGACTATTTAATTATCCATACTATATCACAGTTTATAGTGGGATGCAAGAAAAAACTTATTATTTTCTACGAATGTTCGGATTTACATCCACAAATCTTTTATTTAATGATGATCTATTCCTTTTTTCCCAATCTTCTTCAAGGCAAACAAGCCACATCCAGCTAGTAAATAAGCGACAAAAATGATGGTCGCCATCTTAACCACATAAAGCCAACCAAAACGATTGACATTGATAAAGAAATAAGGGAAAGGACTGTCTTTTGCCCCTGGAACTGGCCACTTAAGAACCAAA
The DNA here is from genome assembly GCF_030825805.1 of Streptococcus sp. GTDB lineage: Bacteria > Bacillota > Bacilli > Lactobacillales > Streptococcaceae > Streptococcus. The sequence goes on along the minus strand of NZ_JAPJPF010000024.1, from coordinate 5,719 downwards.
CCGTTGAGAAGAGCAAAGACCATATAGAGTACGGGAAGCAGGGTCCAAGCCAATGGATCCGACTTACGGTATTGTTTCGGTTTATCAATCACCAGGGTGTCAAAGAAGAACATCAAAGGAACAATGTAGTGACAGAGGAAGTTTTCCAAGCGGTAAAACTTCTCAGGTGTCGCGATGGGTGCTAGCATAAAGTGGTAGATGACACAGGTGATCATGATAGACATGGTGACACCACCTTTTAAACGAAGATAGCCCTGTGTCTGGGTCGAACGACCACGAAGCATGCGCCAGACCATGTCCCCCATAAAGAACATGACCAACATGTTAGACAAAATGGTGTAATAGAGCATCATCCCAAAGCCACCATGCTTGGTCAGTTGCAGATAAACGCCGATCACACTCAAGATAAACAATAGAAAACGATAGCTGAACAATAGTTTGAATTTCATAGTATCCTCCTGAAAGAAAAGGGCTAGGCCCTTCTTCTTATCTTTAGATTTTCTTGACAAATTCTGATTTGAGTTTCATTGCACCAAAGCCGTCAATCTTACAATCGATGTTGTGGTCGCCTTCGACGATACGGATGTTTTTCACGCGCGTTCCTTGTTTCAAATCTTTTGGTGCACCCTTCACTTTTAAGTCTTTGATCAAGGTGACAGTATCGCCATCAGCCAATTTATTTCCATTCGCGTCGATGGCTACAACACCATCTTCTTCTACGACTTCAGCTGGGTTCCATTCATAAGCACACTCTGGACAGACCAAGAGGGCACCATCTTCATAGACATATTCAGAATTACATTTTGGACAGTTTGGTAAGTTATTCATTTCAATCTCCTTAGCAAAATTAACTCCCATAGTATACCATGAAAGGGAAATTTTGACAAATTCTGTTTAACTGTAGCATTGTCAATAAAAGAAGAGGCAACTTGGCCTCCTAAAATTGATGATCACCTTTATCTTCTTGCAATTCCTGAATGTCTTGAATCACGCGCACGCCTGCTTGACTCTTATTCTGTAATTCTTCGTCCGAGTAGGGGAAGGTATTGATCAAGATACTTTGCATGCCGATACTTTTCGCTACAGCCACATCTGTAGTGAAGTCATTCCCTACCATGACTGTTTTATTCGGATTCAACTGGTGATCTTTGATGACTTTCACGAGAAATTCGCGCTGAGGTTTGCGAATCCCTGCATCAGACGACAGATAAATGTCGTGGAAAATCTCTCTCAAGCCAACTAAATCAATCTCTGGGTTGGTAAAGTCCGCTTGCGCATTGGATAAGAGATAGATCCGACAACCTGCAGCTTTCATATCTTCTAAGACTTCTTTCGTGTGCGGATAGAGCTCCAAGCGTTTGCGAGAGAGGACACGGAAGGTCCGAGCAATCAAGCGTCCCCACTCTTTGAGATGATGGACACTGGCTCCTGTTGGATGACTCTCTAGATAGAGTTGAACAAAAATCACGGTCAAGTCTATCTCCGGATATGTAACCTGTTTTTCCTTAGAGATACCTTCCTCAGCTTGCTTCACCAGCTCCTTATAGCGTGCTTGCAAACTTTCTCCTGTATAATGAGCTCCATAGGACTGGTAGATCTGGGCCATGGTCTCCCACAAGACTGGACTCGACTCATCAGTTTCGATATCGACCAAGGTTCCATAAAAATCAAAAATATAGTTTTTAAATGCGTACTTTTGCTGATTCATCTCTTTCTCCCGTTACAAACATGGTAAAGGTGGCCTTACAGACATTGGCACCTTCCTGATTGGTAATATCGACATCGACAACCCGAGTAGTCCGGCCACTGTGGACACATTCCCCGTGAATCGTTAGGACATCTCCTAGGCGCCCTGCTTTCAAATAATTGATGGAAGACTGCAAGGTCACACCATCTACTCCCTGTGAAATAACGACCAAGCCACTGATCTGGTCACACAGGGTAAAGAGATAGCCACCGTGTGCGTTTCCATAATAATTGAGCGACGATTCGACCACCTTGGTTGTCACCACCACATGGCCATCTCTCATGGTTTCAATCTCGTAATTTTCAAATGCTGCAATGGCATCAAAGTGAAAATCCTTCATATATAATAAATCCCCCTAGATCAGGTATTCCTAAACCCTTCCATCATACTACTTTTTTCCACTTCTTACAAGAATAAGAAAAGAGCTGGTCTACCCAACTCCTTAATAGCGAAATTTTTCCCAATCATCGTCAGTCCGTTTGCGATAATAGAACTCAGACAAGTCCGGGTCTTCCATCACTTCCAGCAGAGGAAGCATGTCGTAGGACAAGTCCAACTTTTCTAATTGGTCCTTCTCAACCCAAGAAACTTCTCCTTCTTCAGACGATCTTAGCTGGCCTGTAAATTCTGTCGCCTTGTAGCAAAAGACGATGTAGCGGCCACCCTCATCTTGTGGCCAGTCTTTGACTGCAACCAGTTTTGGATTTGTAATTGTAAGTCCTGTCTCTTCGTAGATTTCACGAATGACAGATTCTACAAGGCTTTCTCCTTCTTCGATATGGCCACCTGGAAAAGCATAGCCAGCCCAGTGAGTCTTTTCAGGTGAGCGGTATTGGAGGACCACCTTCCCATTTTCAAGATCTTCGACCATGCAAAGATTGCACAGTATAGTAGGCGTTGTACGTGACATATATTTCCTTTCTAAGATATTGACAATTAATCAATATAAACTTTTTTCTTTATCTCTTTTTTCATAACAAAGGGATTTACTAACTCATGGTATTCATCGAAGACATCTAAAAGGGAACCTCTCTGAAAGACAATTGACTTCTCTTTTAAATAATACTCCGAGTAAATCGTTACCGAACCATGACCATCAAAACTAAAGAAAAACACAATGAATAATACTAAGATCAGGCTAGCAAAGAAACTAAACAGTAGACCCACTACATTCTTCCAATTGGCTGTGTGAGTCCGATAGAAGCGATACCAGATGTGACAAAAAATCGTCACTGCTCCTATATACAAGCAAGGGTTCCACAGGAGCGGAGTAAAGGCATAGCCATAGAAGCCTAATATGAAGTTAGCAATAACAAAAAGTAATAGAGTCAGATACAAGATTCTAAACAGTTCACATACTTTCCCATAATTGACCTCTCCTATGTAAAGATTGGTTTGAGTTTAAGATAAAACGAATAGCGGGCTTCCCTTAAATAACGATCAACAGAATATGGACTGCCAACCGTAGCCAATGATCAATCAGAGGCGTATCCGGATCACTATTTTTACTATCCAAGAATAGGCTGAGAGATAACAAAAGTAAAAGAATGGCAATGATTATTTTAAGAGACAGCATCATACCACCAATAGCAAGAGCAGCTAGAAAGCCAAAAAATGGCAAAGGGCTAAATAAAAATGACAATAAACTAAAATAGAGCATAAACGAAGAGAGTATCAATAAGCCGTATACAATCAACTTAGTGAAAATTGAGACTCTTATACCTTCTCTTTTCATTTTTGACAGTGAATAAATAACATAGATCATATAGATAAAAAGTAGCATATTGAATCATTCCTATTTTTTACAGATTATATTAATAGTTTAACTAAAACCTATTCAAAATACAACTAAAGACACTAACTTATCAGTAGTAATCCATCTCTGATCAAAGTCTCTTCACTTCTGCTGCTACCTTCTGGAGATGCTTCTTACATAATTACGTTCCAAGAATAACTATTTTAATATATCTGCTAAAAATATTTCATTATTCTTATTTTTCCATTTTTTGGGATCACTTTTGCTTTTGTATTGTACTATTGCGCTTACTAAGTCTCCATAAGGATTTAGAACTCTTTTAATTCTATCATATGATTTTATTTGATTTTTTTTAATCTTTAAATGATTTGCGAGAAATTCACTTGGTTTCAATTGTGATTTCACTTTATTAAACTGACCCTCTAAATTTCTATAATATATTTCAATCATTTCAATCTCACTTTGCGTTATTACGTGATAGATTCCTCCATTCTCCAATTTATCCAAAAAAGGCTGAGCTATTTTATAAGGCATACCAGACCTATCTTCAATAATTAAAACTATCATTTTCTTTCCTTCATAATCTTGAGTCAAATAATGATTCGAAAATGTTGTAGGATTACCATAAAATCTATTAGCACCTCTATAAGGAGAATCTAGTCCATCAATACTATCATAATTTACAATTTGGCTAGAACTAAACTTTAAACAATCATTTTCGATTAGCAACTCAATAATAGCTCTCTCTGTTGCACCTTCAACAATGATAGCAACGACTGTATCTGATGTAATATTAACCATTAATTATTTCTCCGTTAATCCATGATTCTTTGGATTCAATAATTTAACACTTTTATTCATACTTTCCCTCATAAATTTATAGGAAGAATTTTTCGGCGCAGTGCCTAAACCATAACTACCTGATAAGATTAGTTCACTTTTCTTTCTATCAGATCTATCCTTTTCACCAATAATATTACTCATTTTTTCAATATTTATAAGAGGATTCTTTTTTAATACGTAAATACTATCACTTCTATCAATAAAATCAGTAATCTCAATGTAGTGAGTGGTGAATATCAATGTTGCAGAATTTTTATTTATATTACTATTAAAAAGTTTTATTAATTGTACCGCAATTGATTTATTCAAGTGATTTTCTAATTCATCAATAATTAAATATCCGCCAGAATTTAGAATAAATTGAATATTTAATAAAATCATTATACCTTTAATTGTACCTGATGATAAGAATCTATTTAAATCAACAATATTTGATTCTATCAACTCTTTCGAGTATTTAAATCTAATTTTGAACTTTTTTGTATCCTCTTCAAAAATTAAAGATTCAATACTGTCGTCTAAAAAATTTACATAAGAAATATCCATATCATTAGCAAAATATTGAATTTTATTAACATCAGTAATATTAGTTAAATCTACAACACTATCTTCAACCAATCGATGGTTTATTCTATTCAATACACCTGAAAAAATAGAATCTGTCTGTTTTAGATAAGTAACATCAATATCTTTTCGAGAAATAGTCTCTTCAAAGTTTGTAAAAATCTTATCTTTAGATTCAGTTTTCTTCACTTTTTTTCTATAAATGACTTCATCTTTAAAGTATAATGAATTTGACTTATCTTTAGAAATGATTGATACAATTTTATAAATCCTCTCCTGATTAAAAATATAATTTTCACAAATAACTTCATCATCAAAATAATTTCCAATTTCAGGAATATCATCCTCCGATAAACTTTTATTTTTAATAAATATATTTAGCATTGCCAAAACTAGTTTTAAACTAGTTGTTTTTCCAGATGCATTTATACCTAATAGAGCAATTGAATTTAATTTATATAACTTATTAATTACATGAGAAACATTTTTTCTTTCTTTCTCATAAAAATTTACGTTTTTACTAGCAAAAAAATCGAATTCAAACTCTCCATTTTTGAAGTAAGATAAACCTTGTATTTTAGTTTTGAGCATTTTCATTATTCTATCCTCCTGTATACACTATACCATACTTTTTTGTAGTTTTCTCTTTTTAACATTAAAATCGATAAAAAACATTCTATATAGCACAAAAATATCTAATTTAAGTATTTTTTTACGAAAAAATCGTTTTTTTACATTACGAAATAATATTTCCATCTAATCCAAAGCCTTGACTTCCAACATCATATCGCGGATTTGGGCTGCTAGTT
>NZ_JAPJPF010000023.1 GCF_030825805.1 Streptococcus sp. | reverse complement strand
GACGAGATGGCTCTACATAAGCCGCATTCCATGGCTCAGGACCAATGGCACGAAGGAAGGTGTAAGGACTCATGGTTCCCGCACCCTTTTCATTATCATAAGCCTGCATGAGCATACAACCCTGGTCATTCCAGTATTGTTGCAAAGTAAGGATGATTTCCTGGAAAGTCAATTTTTTAGACATGTTTTACTCCTTTTTTAATTCTTGCGACTTTGGATACAAAAAAACCGTGTCTTTCCCCCTAAGTCAAGTGACCTAGGGGCGTCAGAAACGCGGTTCCACCCTAATTTATTACTTCATTTTATTCTACTGTACTCAGCTATCTACTGAGAGAAAGCGCCACTTGCCTATCTTGTTCCACTTGGCTTTCACTGTCCCAAGCTCGCTAAAAAAACGCCATAAGCCTTTCTTTCTTGACTAGTATTATAGCAGATTTCTATTCGAGTGTAAACAAAAAACAAGTCCGAAACTGTTGTTTCAGACTTGTAGAAATTCCTTTCAAAGAAAGGGTAAGGTTATGGGCGTTTTGCAACCTTTGGTTTTTTCCCATTTAATTTTTTCTTAGCAGCTTTAACCTCTGCTAAGGCCGCCTTGACTTCCTGTTGACTAGCACCAGGATTAGCCAGTACTGCTTGAGCGCGGATAAAGGCTTGAAGGTAATTCACCTTCACCTTATCTGCTGCATAGATAAACTTAGCGTTCTTAGCTTGGAACTGGAGTTCTGCTGCAATCAATTTCTTAAGACTTGAGAAATCGGTTGTTTTGCCAGTTAATTGTTGATCAGCCGCCTGGTAGTTCGCAAGCGCTTGGTTGATTTGCTCTTGTGTCACACCTTCGCGGACGAGCAAGAGAGCCAACTCCTTAAAGCTTTGATCAAAGGCACGTCGAGCAGAATCCTTAGCGTTCGCATAACGGCCTGTTTTTGAAGTCGCATCATAGGCAGCAATAGCTGATTTTAGCGCTGTGAAATCAGACTCTTTCCCATCTAATTGACTGGTTACCAATCCAAGATTTGAAAAGATTTGGTCAACTTCTGCTTGTGATAACTTAGTCGCAAGAGCTTTCTGAGCTTCTTGGTATGCTGCATCATAAGCTAAACGTTTTTCACTTGTTGCATTAAAGTACTGAGGAGTGCTGGTCAAGTTAGCTTGTTGAGCCAGCAATTGCAACAATTGGGTCTTAATGACAACAGAAAGTTTTGCGAGGTTGTTTTGATCCGCCAGAACGGTCACAGTCGGTGCATCCTCAAACAACTCATAGCCTGTTGGTAGACTGACTGAAATCGTATAAGTTCCAACTGGGACATCTTTCCCAAAAGCATTCTTGCCATAGCGTTGAACTGGAAGAACAAAGGTTTCACCAGCTTGATTCTTCAAGACAACTGGTGTTGTTCTAGGTACTGCTTGATCAAAGACCAGGCTCAAAGGAGCAGTGACAATCTCTTTCGCCAAGAATTCGATGGTCTTAAAGCTATCCTCTGCAGTGATTTCAAATTTCTGAGTTCGTTCGCTGACGAGTTTCAGATCTGATTTGTCATAGGCAAAGAGTTCTGCAACATAGCTACCAAACTTAAGGAAATTGATTTCTTTCCCTTTATCTAAGTTGACATACTGCCCTTGTTCATCTTTGATACGGTAGACAAAATCAGTATCTAATTCTTGATGTGTATCGGCATCTAGGACTGATACCTTAATTCGGCCACTATCCTCAGTAGCAGCAAAATCAGCAAGAGAGGCAAAGTCGCGGTTTCCAGCGTAATCTTCAACCACATAGTAAAGTAAGTCTTTACTGATTCCTTCTGGAAGAGTATAGCCTCCATCTTCATTTGCCGTTAAATAGACACGGTTTTCAAAACGGCTAGTCTTCCCTAGGGCGTCTTTCCCCTCCTTAACTAGGGTCCCCTCTTCATCAAAGGTCTTGACATAGAAGACTTGCTCTCGTAAGATTCCACCATTGCCAACATCTTTTGTTTTACGAGCATAGAAGGTTTCTACCCCATCCTTCTTGGTCGTGTAACCTGAAGTCAAGACTGGTTTTTGGGTATCAATTTGGAGGTTAAAGCGAACAACTTGCTCCTCTGCTCCTGGAACTGCTGGCGTATAACGAACCTCATAGATATAGTGACCATCCGCCACCTTTTCACCCTTGGCATTAGTTCCTTCCCAAGCCGTGTTGTCGACTAGATAAGATCGTTTCCCACGTCCGTCAAAATAATTCTTACGAGCAGAGAAAGCTCCTGTACTTGTCCAAACTGGCTGAGCAAATGCTTGATCATCTGCCTTGTAGACAGCTGCTTTCATATTTTTTAGGTTTCGCAAGACTACAGCACGGTACTGCACGTAATCTTTGTTTCCATCTCCATCTGGAGAAATAGCCAGACGTACATTGCCATCCGCATCTAAATGGAGGACATTCAAACCTTCTGGAGTTTCTACTGTCCCAAGAACGATTGGGCTTCGTTCTGCTGTTTCCTTCTTAGCAGTCGAATAGAGCACGTCGTTAGCGTTAGAGACTAAGGATGTTACATTCGTCTTTGAAGTCACATGTTTGGTTTCTGGAACATCATAGTAGAATCCTGATTTCCCTTCTCTTACCAAATTGTAGATTGGTTTTTCAACCGCAGGGATATTTTGGAAAGAACCACGGAAGCCCATAAATGGAATGCTAACCACATCGCCGTCATCTGCTGGATCCACAAAGCGAACAAATCCTTCTAGGAAGTAACCGTTCGGCATCAATTTAGTCAATTCCTCTGCAAACTTAGACGCATCGACAGTCACTGTCACTGTCTGACTACTATGGGCTTTTACAGTTACATTTGGCCATACCGTCTCTGTTAATTTCCGAGGCTTCAAGGTAAAGCGATCATCTTTTACATCGTCGGTAGTGGTATTCACAATCATCTTCAACTCTCTGTCAGTATCAGAAATATTATGAACGGTCACATCAAAACTAAACCGATCCTCGACATTGCCAAGAGTTACGCTTGGGTAAGCATCTTCATTCGTTACATATAGGTCTGTTGAAACCGCTGCAGCAGTATCCACAATCCCCGCCCCTTGTTGACGTACCGAAGTGTAAGCACCCGTTTCTTTGTTGAGGTGCGGTTTTGCGGTTGACATGATTAAGGCTTTGACTGTTGCAGATAGCTCCTCTGGCGAAAGTTCTGGATGATGAGCTTGGAGGTATTCCTTCACCAAAGCCGATACCCCAGCTACATGAGGGGAGGCCATACTGGTTCCGCTCATACTACCATAGCTATTGTCATTTAGAGATGAAAAGATCGACCCACCAGGTGCTGTGACATCCGGTTTTAATTGGCCATCTGTTGAGACTCCCCAACTGGAGAAATCTGACATCTTATCTGCATCAGGGTTTGGACGATTGTCTAAGCTACCATCAAAGACAAGCTTGTAGTCTTTACCTTTAATCGCTTCTCCATAGCGCTTAGAAATGAAAACAGCAGGGATCTTTCTCGCATCCCCTTCGAGGCCCATTTTGACATTCGCGCCTTCGACACTGTTGTAAATAAGGGCTCCAATTGCTCCTTTTTTATAGACATTAGCGACCTTATCTGAGAAGGTGATTTCGCCACGTTTGATAAGGGCAACTTTACCAGTCAAATCGAGACTGTCTAAATCACTCTCACGCCCCAAACCAGCATCTACATAATCATATTCTTTCCCATTTTCGAAATTGGCATCTGTTTCAGCTGCTGTATAGGTGAATTTTCCTTTATCCAAGTCGGCATTGTCTTCCAAGCCTCGAACTGTAAAGACTTCTTCTGTTACAACCGAATCATTTACGGATGCAACTGAAATAGACTCTTCTACGGTTGAAGGACTCCCCACGACACCGTAATCAGGGTTTTCAGCACTTGGATTGTCATAACCGTATCCATAGGTATTGCTATTTCCTGCCGCGATAATGACGCTAACCCCTTTTGCGCGTGCTCGTTGGATAGCTTCCCGGACAGCGGGACTAGCATTCACAGTAGAACCTGTCACAGATCCCAAACTCATGTTGATGACGTCCGCTCCCAATGCAACTGCGTCATCAATCGCTTTCACATAGACAACATCACTGGTTGATCCACTACGATCAGAGAAAACACGCATAAACATCACTTGGGCTTCTGGAGCAACTCCGTATACATAGTTGCCATCCCCAGCTTTTTTGTCAGGGTTCCCAGTCGCAATCCCTGTTACGTGCATACCATGTGAATCATGGTCTTTTTCTTTAATATTGTCATCTCCATCCATATAATCATAAGCAAAGACGACCTTATCGTTGTACCATTTTCCGTAATCAATTCCCGCTGCTTTTTTTGCAGCTTCTAATTCTGTTTGATTTTTGAACTTCCCTTTTGTCGGGTCTGAAATCCGCAATACTTCATGGTAGACATCTAAACCAGAGTCAATGACTGCAACAACAGTCCCTTCACCCTTGTAGCCTTTTTCCCAAGTTTGAGGCACATTAATAATCGTATTGCTGCTGATACTGAATGGTTTGTCTTCAGCTTTCTTTTCAGCTCTTGCTTCTGTTGCAGGTTTAGCCTCAGCCTTCTCCTCTGTTGAAGAGGGTTTAACTTCTGTTTTTTCCTGTCCCTCACTTGCTTTTTCTGCAGGTTTAGCCTCATTTTTAGTTACAGCTTCTACTTGCTTTTCAGTAGCTTTATCCTCTGTTTTTGCTTCCTGGGCAACTACTTGGCTACCTGATTCGACAGATGGACTTGTTGCCTCTTTTTCTGAAGAGGCTGGCTCGTCAACAACTTTACCATTTTCAACTACTGAGTCTCTAGTCTGCTCATTTGCCTGATCACTTACAGGAGAAGCAGACTCACTTGGCAACGCTGGATTTGCTTCTGCAGATGCAATTACTGCAGTCTCTGGTTGTTTTGTTTCATCCGCACTTACATTTCCTGCTCCAAAGACAAGGACCGACCCTAACAGCACCGATGCAACACCAAATTTATATTTTCTCAATGAGAAACGCTGTTTACTCATAAAATTCCCCCTATATACTAAATTATTCTTATTATACTCCTAATTTTTCAGAAAATTCACTCAACATTAACTTTGTTATCAAATTGTAATATTTCCGCATGATATCTTTAATTAGGTGTTTTTTGTTTGTTTTTAGTGATTTTATAATTCAAATAATTAGAAAACTAAAACCAATCATCCGTTTTTTTATCTCATTGCACAAAAAAAACAGCGAGAGCAAACTCTCACTGTCTTTTATAAATCAACTAACTTACTGTCTTAAAAGTCTTTGGTATCTGGGTCTGGCGCTCCCGCTTCTACTGGGATCTTCCGAAGGAGCTCACAGTCTTCTGGAGCCAATTCGATTGTAGTGCATTGAAGATTACTTGCAATGCGTTCAGGAGTCACTGATTTAGGCAAAGGTAAAAATTCTTCTGCTAAACTCCAAGCTAAAAGAAGCTGGGCTGGAGTTACACTATATTTTTTAGCCAATGCAAGAACTGTCTCATTTTGAAAAAGCTCTCCTTGACCAAATGGCCCCCAAGCCTCCAATAAAATTCCTTTTTCACGGCAATAACGGACTACTTCCTCTTGATAGACCCCAGGAGCCAAGCGAATCTGATTGACTGCTGGAAGAACTTTGGCACTCTCCAACAGAGCATCCAGGTGATGAGGCAAAAAGTTACTCACGCCAATCGAGCGAATTTTACCCTCTGCCTGCATATCTTCCATGGCTCTCCAAACCTCACGATTCCGTTCTTTCCAGGCCTCATTTTCTCGGTGGGTCACAGGATTTGGCCAGTGGATTAAATACAAATCGATAAAGTCTAGTCCCAATTTGTGCAAAGATTCTTCTAGGCCATTGAAAGCATCCTCATAGGTATGACGATTATTCCACAACTTGGTCGTTACAAAAAGTTCTTCTCTTGGAATACCACTATCCCGGATAGCCTTTCCGACGCTTTCTTCGTTTTGATAGATGGCTGCCGTATCAATATGGCGATAGCCCGCTTCTAAGGCTGTTTTTACTGCTTGATAAGCTTCTTCGCCATCTTTCGCCTTCCAAGTACCAAAACCTAGTACAGGAATTTGGCGTCCATCATTTAGTTTGTAGCTCTTCATCTTATTGCCCGTCACTTTCCTTTGTTTTTTTTACCAGACTTAGAAGTCTTCGCATTCAAGCGCAACTTTGGCTTAAAGATATTTTCCTTAGGTTGCACCATCGACTTACTAAAAAAGGCGTAGAGTAAAAAGGCACTACCTGCCACTAGAATGACGGGACTACGGCGTAACATACCGTAGATAAAGAAAAACAACCCCATCAATAAAAAACGTACATTTATCTTATGCATAAAACTACCTCGCGATTCAATTAATTTCATTATACCATGTATCGGAGCAAAGAGACAAATGGCTAGGCTAAGGAATCCTATTTAAATGAGAGTGGGACAGAAATCGGTCATTCGTTAGAATTCGATTTCGTCGTCCCACCTCCGCACAGTTGAGTAGGGCTGTAAAAGCTGATGTAATCAGCCTAGTAGAGCCCACTCAACCACTGCGTCTTGCTAGACAATCTAAAGACAATTAAGAGGCTAGGACTTTTGTCCCAGCCTCATGGAAGAAATTCAATTTTAAAACTGGTAAAAGAAATCAAAAGCAATCGATTCGTATTTGAACCTATTTTTCACCATTAAGCTTCAAATCGTTTTTGGCCATCCAAGAAGGTTGCTACCAACTCTAAATCTTTATCCAATACAACAAAGTCAGCGTCATAACCCTCACGGATTTGGCCACAGACATCATCAATATGGACGGATTTAGCAGGGTTGAGACTCGCCATCATGACCGCTTCATGAGGATTGGCAATGCCCCACTCAACAACATTCTTCAATCCATCTTTAAGCTTCAAGATCGAACCAGCCAGGTTCCCTGTCGATTTCAAACGGGCTGTTCCATTTTCTACGACAACAGGGAATTCACCCAACATGTAGTCGCCATCTTCCAAGCCACCAGCTGTCATACAGTCAGTGATCAAAGCGATATTTTCCACTCCTTTTTGTTTGAGGAGAATATCACAGGCTTTTGGATCAACGTGATGGCCATCACAGATTAACTCTGCATAAGTATGAGGAAGTTGGTACATAGCCCCAACCATTCCAAGCTCACGGTGCGTCAAGCCACGCATTCCGTTATAGGCATGCACCCAGACACTAGCTCCAGCATCCACTGCTTTTTTGGCTTCGTCAAAGGTTGCATTGGAGTGCCCAAGCGCAACCGTCACCCCTTCTCCTGTTACTGTACGGACAAAGTCTTCTACACCTTCCCGCTCAGGAGCAAGGGCAATTTTATTGAGCAAGCCGTTGGCTGCTTTTTGCCATGCACGGAATTCATCCATCCGAGGATCTTTCATATAGGCTGGATTTTGAGCTCCCTTGTACTTCTCTGTAAAGTAAGGTCCTTCAAAGTAAATCCCACGAATCTTTGCACCGGAAGCTTCTTGGTATCGTGCGCCAATGTTTTCAGTTACTGCTAATAATTGCTCATAAGAAGAGGTCAAAGTTGTTGGCAAAAAGCTAGTAACCCCTGTGCTCAAGAGCCCCTCGCTCATAGTATGAAGGGTCCCCTCAATGTTGTTGTCCATAACGTCAACTCCACCAAATCCATGGATGTGCGTATCGACCAAACCAGGAGCAATACTATAGCCGGTATAGTCCAAAACGGTAGCTCCCTCTGGTAGCTGATCCACATGTTTTCCGAATTTGCCATCGACAATTTCTAGATATCCTCCCTTACGAATTCCATGGGGATAAAAGAATTGATCTGCTTGTATATAGGTTGTCATGGTGATTTCCTTTCTTTTTCTACCGATATATTCATACACATTATAATCCTTTGTGCTACATTTGTAAATGGTCTAGACCTATTTTATTTAAATATATTAATATTCTTTATAAATACAATAAGAAATCCAGTTCTAAAGAACTGGATTTCAGAATATTGACAAACTTTTTCCATAAAATAGATAGATGATTTTTTTAAAAAATTATCTTTTTTGAGAAATTAGGCAGATCTAAAACTTTCCGCTGTGAGAAAAGTGCCTAGATCAATTAAGGTCTAGGTACACGGAATTATTGAGACCTTAGGCTCAATAATTAGTCATGGAACTTCGAAGAAGTTCGCTGACGTCCGTACTCACCTAAGGAAAGTTTTAAAAAAAATGTTATACCAATCTAAAGAGAGTGGGACAAAAATCGGTCACTCGTTAGATTCGATTTCGTCGTCCCACCTCCGCACAGTTGAGTAGGACTGTAAAAGCTGATGAAATCAGCGTAGTAGAGCCCACTCAACCACTGCGTCTTGCTCGACAATCCAAAGACAATTGAGAGGCTAGGACTTTTGTCCCAGCCTCTTTTTGCTTTTTTAGATCTGCTCTAATTGTACCTTCTCTGCTAAATTCATGGCATGGTCTGCAACACGTGTATAGTGAGAGATCATATCAATAAAGTTGACACCTGCTTGAGGTGTACACTCGCCCTTGTTTAGACGAGAAATATGGGTCTTCCGCAATTTCTTTTCGAGCTTTTCAATTGCCTGATGGCGCTGTTCCAACTCTGCTGCCAACTCTTGGTTATCCTCTTCTACACTTCTAAGTGCATCTTTAACAAAAGTAGCAGTTTGTTGGTAGATATCTTCTAATTCAGCCAAGGCATTATCAGAAAACACAACTTTCTTCCGAATGAGGTAGTCCGTCAGGTTGATTAAGGATTCCGCGTGGTCTCCAATCCGCTCTAAATCTCGAGAAGAATCCAAAATATTAGTCAAGGATTCACTTTCTTTTGGACTCAGAGCTTCACTAGACAAGCGGATCAAGTATTTGGTCAACTGATCATCGATGGTATTAATGGCTTCTTCTGTTTTATGGCCTTTTTCAGCTAGCTTTTCTTCTTGATTTACAATGTAGCGATAGGCCAAGTCGAAACTCTTTTCAGCATAGGTTCCTAAATGCAATAGTTCTTTTTTGGCATTTCCTAAAGCAATCGAAGGAGCTTGGGTAATCAGATTTTCATCCAAGTAAAGTGGTTCGTATTTGACCACTTCATCCTCACCAGGAATCAATTTCGTCACAAAGTAAGCCAAAGCTCCAATGAAGGGGAACTGGATGATGGTATTGGTAATATTAAAGGTCCCGTGAGCAAAGGCTATGGTCATCTCGGGAGACAAATGAAGAGTCGTTTCAAACCATTGAATCAAAGATGTAAACGGAACAAGGAAGACAAGACAGATAATGGTTCCGATAACATTAAAGGCTACATGGGCACCCGCCACACGTTTGGCCGCAATATTTGCTCCCAAGGAAGCAATGATGGCTGTAATGGTCGTTCCGATATTATCACCAAAGAGAACTGGGAGAGCCCCTTTAAGGTCAATCAAATGACTAGCATAGAGATTTTGTAAGATACCAATGGTTGCAGAGGAAGCCTGAATCAAAAGAGTTAATCCTGATCCGACAAAGACACCCAAGATAGGACTTTTACTCAACTCCACCATGTAGTCACGAAAAACTTGCAAATCTTTAAGAGGTTCCATAGCCCCACTCATCAAGTTGAGGGCAAAGAAGATACCACCGACACCAAAAACGATTCGTCCAACATTATTAACCAAACGATTTTTGGTAAAGAAGAGACAAATCGCTCCGATAAAAAGCATAGGCAAGGCGTAGTCTCCTAATTTAAAACCAATGATAAAGGAGGTAACAGTAGTTCCAATATTGGCCCCCATAACAATACCAATAGCTTGACGGAGGGTTAGAAGTCCAGCACTCACCAGACCGACCGTAATCACTGTAACCCCTGAACTAGACTGAATCAAAGCAGTCATCCCAATCCCTACTAGAACCCCTAGAAAGGGATTACTCGTATATTTATCAATATAGTATCGAAGGCGATCCCCTGCAGCCTGTTGCAAGCCTTCTCCCATGGTTTTAATACTATAGAGAAAGAGACCCAAGCCACCTAAGAAGTTAAATAAAATGTTCTGCCAATCAATGGACATTTCTTTCCTCCATCATCATTCGATAAAAGTTTACTCACTCTATTTTAAAACATCCACCACTTGGACACAAGTTTTTTTTTGAAATTTCTTCTGAATTTTGTCCTAAAAAAACGATAGACTCTACAAAATCTATCGTTTTGTTCATTATTTTTTATCAAGCTCTCGTAACATTTGATCAATTTTGTTTCCATATTCAATGGATTCATCTTTGATAAAGGTTAAATCCGGAATCTTATATAATTTTAAATTCCGACCTAATTCGCGCTTGATGGTTCCTGTTGCTTTTTCAAGCCCTGTCTGAGCCTTCTGATTATCTGAAGCCAGGTCACTCATAATCGAATAGTAGACCTTAGCCATAGACAAATCGCCTAGCATCTGAACATCCGTAATGGTGACACCTTGAACACGTGGGTCACGAACTTTTTTTTGCAAAATTTCGTTGACTTCACGCTTGATTTCCATCCCTACTCGGTCTGTCCGAAAATGACTTGCCATAGGAACTCCTTTCTGATCTGTCTTTAAAACTAGGAAATGGGAGATTTCTTCTCTTCTTTCCTAGTTAACAGTTTATTTTTTAATTTCTTCCATGATGTAAGCTTCGATGCTATCATCCGTCTTGATATCATTGTAGCCTTCGATCATCAATCCACCTTCGCGACCGTTGGTTACTTCTTTGACATCATCTTTATAATGTTTCAAGCTAGCAAGAGCGCCATCATAAATCACGACACCGTCACGAATGACACGAACTTTGGAATCACGAGTGACCTTACCACTGAGGACCATAAATCCACCAATGGTACCCACTTTAGAGACTTTGAAGGTTTCACGAATAACCGCTTCCCCGATGACTTTCTCTTCAAACTCAGGATCCAACATTCCCTTCATGGCATCTTCCATTTCTTCAATCACTTTGTAGATGATTGAGTGAAGACGGATTTCTACCTCATCAGCTTCAGCTTGCTGACGCGCTTGAGGAGTAGGGCGGACGTTAAATCCAATGATGAAGGCATTTGAAGCTTCTGCGAGGGTAACGTCTGATTCGTTGATAGCACCAACCGCTGAGTGAACGATGGTAACCTTGACACCTTCTACTTCAATCTTTTGAAGGGAAGCAGCAAGGGCTTCAACCGAACCTTGTACATCAGCCTTGATAATGACATTAACAGATTTCACTTCACCAGCCTTCAAAGTATCAAAGAGGTTTTCAAGGCTGACACGATTAGTTGCTTGCCGTTGTTTCAAGAGGGCACGTTTGGCACGTTCTTCACCCGCTGCACGCGCTGATTTTTCATCTTCATAAACCGCAAAATGGTCACCCGCCATCGGCGCTTCGTTTAGACCAGTAATCGAAACTGGTGTGGAAGGACCTGCAACCTTAACCCGACGTCCAAGGTCATTGGTCATGGCACGGACACGCCCGAAAGTATTCCCGACAACGATTGGATCTTGGACATTCAAAGTACCTTGTTGCACAAGAAGAGTTGCAACCGCACCTTTTCCTTTATCCAAACGCGCTTCGATAACGGTACCAATAGCACGGACTGTTGGGTCTGCCTTGAGTTCTTGGATTTCAGCTACAAGAAGGACCGTTTCCAACAACTCATCGATGTTTTGGTTGAACTTGGCTGAGATTTCTACAAATTCAGAATCTCCACCCCAAGCAGTTGACATAACGCCGTGTTCTGCCAATTCTCCAATAACACGTTCTGGATTGGCACCTGGTTTATCAATCTTGTTAATGGCAACGATAATTGGAACGTTAGCCGCTTTTGAGTGGTTAATGGCTTCAATCGTCTGAGGCATAACCCCGTCATCCGCTGCTACGACCAAGATGGTAATATCGGTAACAGATGCACCACGTGCCCGCATAGAGGTGAAGGCTGCGTGTCCAGGTGTATCCAAGAAGGTAATCTTCTTGCCGTTTTCCATGATTTGGTAGGCTCCGATATGCTGGGTGATCCCACCGGCTTCTCCTGTCGCAACCCGTGAGTTACGAAGGGTATCCAAAAGGGTTGTTTTACCATGGTCAACGTGTCCCATAATGGTAACAACTGGTGGACGCTCCACCAATTTATCTGGATTCAAATAACCATCTTCGACGAAGAAGCGCTCGATATCCGCATTATCCACTTCAACCTTTTTCTTAGCTTCAATTCCATAATCCACTAACAGAAGTTCAATGGTATCGCCATCCAAAGATTGGTTTTGTGTCGCCATCACGCCCATCATGAAGAGCTTCTTAACGATTTCTGCCGGCTCACGCTTAATCCGTTTTGCGATTTCCGCAACCGTCATTCCATCTGTGTACTCCAATTCACTTGGCAACTCATGGAATTTACGCTCTGTTACTGGTTTTGGAGCTTCATTGCGGTTATTCTTTCCTTTTTTATTCTTTTTGTTGTTATTCCAGTTACTATTTCTTTGATTTCTCACTTGGTTTTGACTACTTCGATTCTTTTGTTGTTTTCTTGGACCATCTTCTTCACGATCAAAATCTTCACGTTTTTTGTCTGGTCTAGCTTGCTTTTTCCGACGTGTATCAACTGCTGCAGGACTTGGACTCGCTACTGGAGTTGCTTTCACTGGCTCCGCCTTTGGTTGTGAAGCGACAACTTCAGTGGCAACCACTTCTTCGCGCTTACGACGTTGTTGTCGTTCTTGCTCAACCTTGGCTGCCTGGTTTTGCTTGTAGCGTTCTTCACTACCACGTGCATATTCCGCATTTTGCTCTGCCTTTAATGCTGCAGCACGGGCTTTGAAATCAATCTTGGGTGCACCGTTTACTGGATTTGGACGTCCTTGACCATTTCCAGCTTGATCGCGACGACGATCATTCCCTTGATTTCGACGGTCATTCCCTTGATTCTTTCGCTCATTGCGATTTTGGAAACGATCTCCGTCCCGACGGTCGTTTTGTTGTTTTTTAGGTCGATTTCCTTGTTGTTGACGACGTTCAGCTTGCTCTTTCGCACGGGCTTCACGTTCCGCCTTGAAATTACGACTCTTTGGCTTCACAACAGGTGCTACAGCTGTTTCAGTTGTTTTTTCTGTATTGTTTGCAACGGGTTCTTTTGCAACCGGCACAACTTTTACTTGTTTTTCTTCCGTCACTTTAGGAGTTTGAGGAGCCTTTGATGCAAAACTATTCACCAAACGCTCAACAGCTTCACCTTCAATACTAGAAGCGTGACTCTTTACCTCCAACCCTAATTCTTTCGCACGTGTGACGACTTCTTTACTTTCCTTGCCTAGTTCTTTGGCAATCTCATACAATCTTTTCTTAGACAATTGCTGTCCTCCTCTTCTATTCCATAAGAGACCTCATTTTCTTTGAAAATCCAGCATCTGTCACGGCCACAACCTTTCGTGAGCGACCAATGGCAGTGCTTAATTCTAGTGTTGAAAACACGGTTAATACCGGAACGCCATAATAGTGGCATTTATCTGTGATTTTTTTTGTAAGATTGGGAGCGGCATCATCTGCTAGAAAAACTAAGCAAGTCTTTCCTTCTTGAACAGACTTGATAACCAATTCTTCCCCAGAGATAATTTTCCCTGCTCGCTGAGCCAATCCCAATAAATTACTGACTTTTTGCTTATTCAAGGCCTAACTCTCTTCTCTTCACCTTATGATCCACATAAGCAATCAATTCGTCGTAAAAAGCTTCATCCACTTCCATGCTAAAGCTGCGATTGAAGACTTTCTTCTTTTTAGCTTGAAGTGCTTCCTCATTATCCAGTTTGATATAAGCACCACGACCATTTGCTTTCCCAGTCGGATCGATAAAAACTTGACCTTCTTTATTTTTTACGATTCGCAAGAGATCTCGTTTATCGATGACCTCGTTTGAAACAACAGACTTGCGTAAAGGGATTTTTCTTGTCTTTACCATGATTCCCTCCCTATTCGTCTACAGAATCCAAATCACTTTCTACTTCTTCAAAAGCAGGTTCTTGACTTGCTTCCATTTCTTCGTACTCACTAGCTGATTTGATATCAATCCGGTAGCCAGTTAAGTGAGCCGCCAAGCGTACGTTTTGACCCCGACGACCGATCGCAAGAGATAGTTTGCTATCTGGCACTACCACAAGGGCATGTTTGCTGTCTTCTTCGTCAAAGATAACTTGATCGACCTCAGCAGGAGCAATGGCATTGTAGATAAATTCTGCTGGATCTGGGACCCACTCAATGACATCAATATTTTCTTCTGTTGGAACCATACGATCCAATTTCTGATCATAGCGAGCTGGGTGGAACTTGCTGGTGATCTTTTTAATATTCGATCCACCACGACCAACGATGGTTCCAATCGCATCCACGTTTGGATTATGGCTACGAACAGCAACTTTGGTCCGGTCGCCAGCTTCACGCGCTACGCTCATGATTTCAACCGTTCCATCGTAAACTTCCGGAATTTCTTGCTCCATTAAACGTTTGATCATTTCTGGATGGCTACGGCTTACGAATACGTTCACCCCACGAGGATTGTCTTCTACTTTGTAGACAAATACTTCGATGCGATCATGAGATTGGAAAACTTCTCCTGGAATTTGATCTTGTTTAGACAATTGAGCTTCGATAGATCCTAAATTCACATAGATAAAGCGATTATCAAAACGCTCCACAGTTCCACTCATAATTTCATTTTCATGTTCTTTATAAGTGTTATAGGTAATCGCACGAGTTTGCTTGCGCATTTTTTCCATGATGGTTTGTTTGGCAGATTGTGCTGCGACACGGCCAAACTCAGCAGGAGCCTCTTCAAATTTGATTTTGTCTCCCAATTCATAGGCAGAGCTAATCGCAAGAGCATCTTTCAAACTAATTTCTAACCGGCTATCAAAAACTTCGTCTACTACTTCACGAACGGTATAAACACGGAAGTCACCAGTCTTTTCATTAAACTCGATAGCAGCACTCTCGGCTTGGCCATACCGTCTCCGGTAAGCTGAACGCAATGATTCTGTGACAGCTTCAATGATATCTTCTTTTTTGATTCCTTTGTCTTCTTCTAAGATGCGAAAAGCATCTAGCATTTCTTTACTCATTCTTTTCTTGCTCTTAAGCTACTAAGAGCCTTCCTTTCTTTTCTGCTATAATTTGACAGCTAATCTTGCTTTCGATACAAGACTATAGGGGATTTCAATGGTTTTCTTTCTGGTTTTGTCCATGTATTCCATGGTCAATTGGTCATCTTCGAACTTAACGAGTGTTCCTTCAATAACCTTTTGTTTGTCAACTGCCTTGTACAAGCTGACATGGATATATTGACCCAGAGCTTTTTCCACTGCATCTTTGGTTTTTAAGGGACGCTCCAAACCAGGACTCGTCACTTCTAGGAAGTACTGTTCCGGGAATGGATCTGGTTGAATCTGATCCAACAGAGGACTAATCACTTCTGTTAAATCTGCTGTATCGTTCAGGGTAATACCACCTGGCTTATCAACAAAGATACTTAGAACATAATCTCCTACAACCTTTTCATATTCAACATCCACTAATTCAAAGGGAGCTTGGATGACCGGTTCAATAATTTCTGTTACTAATTCAACAATTGTTGCGATAGGACAACACCTCCTCACAGATAAGAGGCGAAGATATGTCTTCGCCTCTCCTTTTCTATTCATTTTAAACATTTTAGCACAAGTTCCGTCGAAATGCAAGAATTTCGCCTTCCTCATTCTTACAGCTATCATCAAAAAGAAAAACGAGAGTGGGATAGAAATCGGTCATTCGTTAGAATTCGATTTCGTCGTCGCACCTCCGCACAGTTGAGTAGGGCTATAAAAGCTGCTGAAATCAGCCTAGTAGAGCCCACTCAACCACTGCGTCTTGCTCGACAATCCAAAGACAATTGAGAGGCTAGGACTTTTGTCCCAGCCTCCTTAATCCTTATCTAGACTTTAAAATTGTGCTTCAACTCGATAAATAACCTGACCCTTACTTGAGAATTTCTTTTCATATTCGGTCATGACATTGCCCTCAAAATCACTCGCATGAAGATCTAACCAGACACCCTTTAAAGTCATTCCGTATTGAGAAAAACTCACCAAACTATATTCAAAGAGTCCTCGATTGTCCGTCTTAAAATGAATCTCCCCATACTCTGGCAAAATCTGTTTGAAGGTATCTAAGAAACTCTTATAAGTTAAGCGACGTTTTTCATGACGTTTCTTCGGCCAAGGATCTGAGAAATTGAGATACAATTGATCAATTTCACCATCTTCAAAGTAATTGGTCAGGCTATCTCCATCTACCCAAAGCAACTTGATATTCGGAACATCGGCTTCTAACACCTTGTCCAAAGCGTAGCTCAATACCGATTTTTGAATATCGATCCCAATATAGTTGATATTTGGATTTTGTTTAGCCATTCCAGTGATAAAGGCTCCTTTACCGCTTCCCACTTCAATATGAATCGGATGGTCATTTCCAAAAATCTCATGCCACTTCCCTTTGGCTTCTTCTGGTTTTAAGATGACATATTGCGGATTGGCTTCTAATAATTCGGTTGCACCTTTGCGGTTTCTAACTCTCATGCTTCCTTCCCATATTTTGACCGGAAATTACGCAAGGCATAAATTTCCCGGTTAACATTCTCTAAATCATTATTTTCATAGTATTTTACAATCTGACAAAGGAAAGAGTATTGACCAAACCAGTACAATTTACCAAATACAGTTTCGTTGTACTTATAGCCGTAATAGACCAACCAATCCTGCCACTGAAAGTCTGGAATGTAGTGACTTAAAACATGAGCCACGTCCATCATCCGATCTGTTAAGCGGACAGAATCCCAATCAACCAAGTAGATAAATCCACTGTCCGTTTCAATCCAGTTACTGTGGCGTACATCTCCATGAACAATGGTCGCATAATCTTCTCGAAAAGCTGGAACAGTCTGTCTTAAACTCTTTAACACAGATTGCAAATAATTGTTTTGACGCAAAGCGATTGGCAACTGACTGCTCAGAGAATTCAATAAATCCAGCGGAGATTCTGCCGTATAGCCCAATTTTCTCAACTGCGTCATCAAGGGGCGTGAACGGTGCAAACGAGTCAGGATATGAACCACTTGCTTTTTCCCCATCCCATTTGGAGTTAGAATTTCTCCATTTAACCATTCTTGTGCGCTCATCACATTTCCGTCAGGTAAGCGTCGGCTCCATAAGAGTTGTGGAGCAATTTGTTCTTTAGCTAGCCCCGCTAATATTGGAGTTGTATTCATTTTGACAAATACTTTCCCCCCATCCGGGTAAGTCCCCATAAAGGCTTTCCCGCTTTTACCAGCAATTGGGGTCAACGTTAGCTCTTTTTCGTTCGAGTCCATCTATTCCTCCGTAAAAAGTTTCCCATCTATTTTACTAATTTTAAGGCGTTTCGTCAACTAATCGTCTCACCTTGAAAGGTGCATAAACATAGGCTAAAAAGGCTGTGAAAGCTAGCAAGGCCAAGACAAGAAGTTTGTCTTCAAAGACCACCAATCCTAGGCCTCCCTCGATGAGAGCCACAAACAAAGTCACCGATTGAACTGTTTGAAGAAGCCCTCGTGTCTTAGCACGATTTTCCAAGGGGAAAAGTCGCGTTAAATATTGATAGTCAAAGGCCTTGTAGAGTCCAAGCAATTGAAAAACAAGTAAATAATTCAAGAGCCCAGTGACAGCCACTGCTACTAGTGTTTGCGGGATGAAGAGAAAGACCGCTATTGATAGTCCTAATAGACGCAGGCTCATGGAAAACAGATCCCCATTTCTGAGATAAGAACGGAGATACAAGTTGTTCCAGGTCTTGTCGATGACTTTCGGAACCATTTTTGTCAGCTTATCTAAATAAGCCCGCCGTTTTACGCTATTAGTCATTCCTTTTACTGTTGTAAAAAGGGCAAAAAACCTTAGAATACTTTGCTTTCTCAGGTTTTCAAGCTCTACGATTCGCTTCCAATCAAGACCCGCCTGGTTATAGAATCTTTTCCCCTTCCCTTGAAAAACAAGAACTTTCAAGAGAAAGAGAGCAACCAAATAAACCCCTACAATGGCAAGAGACAGTCCTAAAGCCAGAGCCAAAGGGACAAACAGGACAAGCACAAAGGTTTGCACAATTCCCCAGAAAATAGTCGCTCGTAAGGTTTGTTGTTTCAAATAGCCCTTCAATTCCTCTTCTTTTACTAGGAGGAAAATCATGTCTGGCTTCTCAACATAGGTTGCGATTGAACCAACAGGAAGCAGGAGAAAGGGAGCTAGGACAAGTACAAGGAGGAGAAGGCTCTTATCTTCTGGTAGAGAGCGCAAAAATTGGCTGTACTGAACTGCTAAAAAACCTAGAAAAATCAAGAGAAAGAGAACAAAGTGATCATTAAACACATAGCGAGAATATTTCAAACACTGATTGCGAAAGCTCGCTTTCCTCTTTTTTAGTACTTCTATCATCGGTCAGCCTCTTTTGTTAGTGCAAGGTAAATCTCATTCAAATCCGCATCTGCCATTCCAAACTCTTTTCGCAATTCCTCTAAAGTCCCCTGGGCACGGACCTGTCCCTTATGGAGGATGACAAAGGCATCACACATTTTTTCAGCAGAATCCAGAACATGGGTACTCATTAAAATAGATTTTCCTTTTTCTTTCTCTGCATTCAATAGTTGAATTAAATCTGAGATTGCAACTGGATCTAAGCCTAAAAAGGGCTCATCCACAATAAACAAACTTGGATCAACAGCAAAGGCACAAATGATCATGACCTTTTGTTTCATCCCCTTAGAAAAATGGACAGGAAACCAATCCAATTTTTCCTCTAGTCGAAATTGCTTCAGGAGAGGAGTCACACGCGCAAAAACAGCTTCTTGATCCAAATCATAGGCCATAGCTACTGTCTCAATATGCTCACGTAAAGTTAATTCTTCATAAAGGCTAGGGGTTTCTGGGATATAACCAATTTTTTTGCGATAAGCACTTGGAGAAGCCACTAGAGTCAAGCCATCAATCCGGATTTCACCAGCATAGGGACGCAGGAGACCTATAATTTCATTAATGGTCGTTGACTTTCCTGCTCCATTCAAGCCAATCAATCCAATCAATTGACCATCGCCAACCTCAAAACTAACATCTTTTAAGACAGGGATATTGACATAGCCTCCTGTCAGGTTTTTTATTTCTAACATATTTTCTTTGCTTTCTGGTATAATGTTCTTATATTATAACAAAATCTAGCTAAATTGAGGTATATTTATGGTTTCGGATTGTATTTTTTGTAAGATTGTTTCTGGAGACATTCCTGCTTCTAAGGTCTACGAAGATGACCATTTTCTTGCTTTTTTAGATATCTCTCAGGTCACTCCAGGCCATACCCTTGTGATTCCAAAAAAACATGCCCGCAATCTGTTGGAAATGACACCAGATGAAACGGCTGATCTCTTTAACGTCGTTTCAACAGTCACCAAAAAAGTTGAAAGTGCTACGCAACCTCAAGGGATGAATATCATTAGTAATATGGAAGAAATCGCAGGACAATCTGTCTTCCATACCCATGTCCATATTCTTCCACGCTACTCTCAAGATGACGACTTAAAGATTGATTTCATTGCCCATGAACCCGATTTTAATCACCTTGTCCAATTAGCCAAGGATATCTCAAACCATTAAAAAGGAGCTTACTATGAAATTAAGAGATCTATTTTGGTTTGCGACTGGAGCAACCATCAGCTATCAGCTTGTTAAAAATCGCGAACCTCTGAAAAATGAATTCAGTGAAACCAAACAACTAACCGAAGGAATCCAATCAAACCTTTCTAACATCAAAAAAAATATTGAAATCATCCAAGATCAAAGAGTCCTTTTAAATCAATTACTGGAAGACTTTTCCTATAAAGCAAGGGTCTTCTCTCAGCAAGCCAATGCTTCTGTAGAACAAATCCAAACTATTTGGTCTGAGAAATCAAATCACGAATAAGCAAAAAAGGTTTTGAGACAGTCGTCTCAAAACCTTTTTATTTTTAGAAGAGAAATGATTTAGTTTCCTCCATCACCAGCTACTGTTGTATCCGTAGAAGGAGTCACTGCCGGTTGGTATTGTGTAATTGCTTCTGAGCTTACAGTAGTTTCTGGAACATAGGAAGGTTCATAATATCCTCCACCAGTATCCTGGCTCGATTCTACTGAAGCTTCACCACTTTCTGATGAAACAGTTCCACTAGCTTCGTCTCCATCTAATAAAACAGCACTCGTTTTAAGCTTGCGCAAAGGCGATAAACCAAGACTTTTACGCAGTATATTCTGCATCTTCAACAGGTGTTCTGAAGTAACAATTTGGTAACTTCCGCCATCGGCAAGGGTAGCATCTTCACCTTTCAACTGTTCCATACGAATGTTCTTCAAGGCATCTCGATAGCCCATCAACTGCATCAAACTATCCGTATCCAAGGAGATATTGGTCTGCATATTATCACTAACCGCTTCAATAATTCCTTGATAATTGCTCAGACCATCCAAAGTCAATATTTTCTTGATGATCTTTTCGATGACTTCTCGTTGACGTTTTTGACGACCATAGTCTCCTTCTGGATCTTGATAACGCATCCGTGAGTATACTAACGCTTGTTCTCCGTCAATTTCTTGACGACCAGGTGGAATTTTAGCTGTATACTCCGGTTCATTTTCTTCAATCGAAATATCGAAATCAAATGGATTGTTTACCGTTATTCCGCCGACCTTATCAACCAGTTGGACTAGGCCTTTCATATTAATCATCGCATAACGGTCAATATGAATATTCATCAAATCTTGGATGGTTTCAATGGCCAACTCGGCCCCACCTTGAGCATAAGCTGCGTTCAGCTTAGCTTGAACCGTTTCTCCATCCTGCGTAATATTGGTTAAGATATCCCGTTCCAAACTCATAATCGTTGTCTCACTCGTTTGTGGATTCACCGTCACCAGGATCATGGTATCACTGTTTCCTACCCACTGATCCTCTCGTGAGCCTGATCCAGTATCGACCCCCATGAGCAAGATGGTCATTGGTTTGTTTTCTGCAATGACATTGTTTTCACCGCCGATTCCTTTATAGGTCTTACTCAACGCATTTGTCGACTGATTAAGGATGGTCAGCCCGTACGCCCCAATCCCAATCGTCGTTACTGCTAACAAACTAAAAAACATTAATAGAATTTTTTTAATCATTGATTCTGTCCATCTATCAGTTTGCCCATTAGGTAAACATCCAGATATTCCCCTTCCTTGTATACGCCTCTCTTTCGGAGGCCTTCAATTTCAAATCCTAGCGTTTGATAAAGATGGATAGCCCGTTCATTTCGAACTTGGACACTGAGTTCTAACTTCCGAAGGAGGTTGGTCCCTTCTGCCCATGCGATTCCTTCTTCTAGAAGAAGGCGACCTAAGCCTTTATTCCAGTATGCCTTCCGAATAACAATAAAGAGATCTCCAATATGACGCAAAGCCTTGTTTTGATCCGCGACAATATTTAAGACACCTACTAGATCCTCACCCAAGTATAACAAAAGACATAATTGATTGTCTGTTTGTGCTTGTTTTTTTGCATACATTTCCAACTCTTGCTTGGTCATCCCAAGTCCTTCTGAAGATAAGGTCGTAAAATCAGATTCAGTCGCTACATCTTTAAAAAAGTCGAGTAAAGACTGTGCATCCGACACTTCAGCCTCTTTCAAAAAGAGATCTAGTACCTGTTCCATCTTCAAGCTCCTACAGAAGTCAGAAATGACTCCCTTAATTGTTCTGCACGTTCCCCGACAGCTGACAAGCGTATCTCGCGTCCGTCACCATCCTTGAGCAATTCAACCTTTAAATATCCAGCAGGAAGACTGGTCTCTAGCAACTCTCCCCACTCAATGACGGTAACCCCTTCACCAAACAAAAAGTCATCCAAATCAATCGAATCTGGATCGTCCCCTATACGATAGACATCCAGGTGATACAAAGGCAAGCGACCTTCATATTCTCTCACAATGGTATAAGTGGGACTTTTAATCATCTGACGAATATCCAACCCTTGAGCTAGGCCTTTTGTAAAGGTTGTTTTCCCAGCCCCCAGATCCCCTGTCAGAATCACGACATCCTGTTTTTCTAACTGTTGACCCAACTGTTTTCCAAGTGCAATCAACTCTTGTTCATTTTGACTTTTCATTGCTCCATTATACCAAAAATAATTGATTCTTGCCCACTATTTTTAGTCGATCACCTTCGGCCTCACCTGAGACAATCAAAAAGCTTGGACGATTTGTCCAAGCTTTCTTCTATGTTCATTCTAGTGCAAGGCCATACTGATAAAGTTCAGAATAAACAAGGCATCTAAAATCCAAATCATACTGTGAACTTCTTTGGCTTCACCTTTGACCAGTTTGGTTACTGTATAGGTAATAAAACCTGCTGCAATCCCATTTGTGATGGAATAGCTGAACCCCATAAAGATAGAGGTGAAGAAGGCTGGTACAGCTTCTGCCATATCATCCCAATGGATGTTTTTCAAGCTACTCAACATCATGATCCCAACGATGATCAAAATCGGTGCTGTCGCTGCTGTCGGTACAATAGCAAGAAGGGGACTAAAAATACTTGACACTGTGAAACAGATGGCTACTACAAGGGCTGTCAAACCAGTCCGTCCACCAGCTCCAATTCCCGCAGCTGACTCAACATAAGTCGTCACATTCGAAGTACCTGCAATAGCACCAACAGATGTCGCTACAAGGTCTGAATAAAGGGCTTTATCCAATTTAGCGGATTGATGATTTTCACCATTTGTGGCAACAATACCAACTTTTTCACCAGTTCCAATCAAGGTACCAATCGTATCAAAGATATCTGTCAAGGAGAATGCCAAGATGGCCATCAAGGTTTCAGGAAGACGAGAAGTATTGGTAATCAAAGAACCTAATCCTTCTGAACCAAGTGCAGCTCCAAAAATTTTGCCAAGATCATTGACAGCTGCTCCAAGATGGGTACTACCAAAGTCAATCGTTGAAAGATCAACAATTCCAAACACAATACCGAGGATTGTTGTCGTAAGGATAGAAAGGATAATTCCTCCTTTAATGCCCTTGATGACAAAGAAAACAGTAATGGCTAAGCCAGCCAAGGCAAGGAGGACTGTCGGACTATTGAAACTAACAAGTCCTGGGACCGCTGCAGAATTTGCTGTAATCGCTGCATTCGCTTTGTCAGCCCCTTCTCCTGCCACCGTATAGGTATGCGGATCAATCGAAAACTTCAACAAGCCAGCATTTTTAATTCCAACATAGGCCAAGAAAATTCCGATACCAGCTGAAATAGCTGAACGCAAAGCATTTGGAATGGACTCAATAATCATTTTCCGAACATTGGTTAATGTGATAACCAATGAAATTAGTCCGCAAATAAAGACCATTCCCAAGGCTTCTTTCCAAGAATAGCCCATCCCAAATACCACTGTAAAGGTAAAGAAGGCATTCAAGCCCATTCCTGGTGCTTGGGCATAAGGCAGATTCGCGTAGAAAGCCATCATGAGAGTCCCGACGACTGACCCAATAATGGTTGCTAGAAATACTCCTTGAGCAGGCATTCCTGTTTGGGAGAGCATTTGAGGGTTTACAAATAAGATATAAGACATGGCAAAGAAGGTCGTTAAACCAGCTAATACCTCTGTACGAACCGTCGTTCCGTGTTCAGATAGTTTAAAAAACTTATCCATTTTTCTAATAAACTCCTTAAAAAAAATAAATCTGCTCGCGACTCAATCACGAACAATACTAATATCTTATCAAATATCATTCACTTTTACAAGAGATTCATCTGAACAATCTTTTCTGCCACATTATTTACCATTCGAAAGACTGAAATTTTCCTATTTATCTGGTATAATGGTAGCATTCTTCTTAAAATATGGCACTTCTATACTCCTTATTTAGAGTTCGAAAAACCATACAAATGAAAGGATTCTTCCTATGAATAAAAAACTAATTGCTGTCGATTTAGATGGCACCTTATTAAATTCTGAGAGCAAATTATCATCCTATACGATTGAAACCATCCAGAAAGTCAGTGAACAAGGCCACCAGGTCATTATTACAACTGGGCGTCCCTATCGAATGGCAGATCACATCTATAAGGAATTGGGATTGGAAAGTCCCATGATTAACTTTAACGGCGCTCTCACTCATATTCCAAATAAAAAATGGTCGAAAGAACTATCCATGACCCTTGATAAAAAATACCTCCTCGATATGGTCGAGAGAGAAAATGACATCCAGGCGGACTTTATTGCAGGAGAGTACCGAAATAAGTTTTATGTCACCCATACCTACCACCATACGATTGATCCCGCCTTATTTGGGGTTTCAAAAATCTCCTCCAAAACAAAATTCGAAGCCCGTAAAGTTACCGAAAACCCAAACGCCATCCTCTTTCAAACACGCGCTGAAGATAAGTATGCTTTAGCCGAAGAAATGCGTGATTACTACCATCACGATCTAGAAATCAATAGCTGGGGTGGTCCCCTCAACATTCTTGAATGTGCTCCAAAAGGCGTCAATAAGGCCTTTGCCCTCAACTATCTCCTCGAGACTTACGGACTTAATCGGAAAGATCTGATTGCCTTTGGAGACGAACAAAACGATACAGACATGTTGGCTTTCGCAGGAACTGGTTATGCAATGAAAAACGCCAATCCTGTCCTCCTCCCCTATGCCGATAAACAAACCGAGTATACAAATGATCAGGACGGCGTTGCTCGTCAACTAGAAAAACTCTTCCTATAAATAAAGTGAATCGCTTGAATCACCTTTTACAAGAAAGGATTCAAGCTTTTTTGTTTTCTCAAACATACGAAACTTTATAGGGACTTTTTCTGAAAATAATTTAACCAGTTAAGTTTATTTTCAGAAAATTTTTCTATGTAAACGCTTGCTAACTGATGGAGTTTGTGATAAAATTAACATAACAAAAATAAAAAAGGAGCCTAGCTCGTTTCATACGATAATGATTCAAGTGATGTTACTTCTCGTTTTATTACCGTCTCTAATTCAACTAAGCTCTTGAGGAGGAAAACTATGAAAGCTGTTGTTGTAAATCCAGAAGGTACTGGTGTTGAAATTGTTGCAAACAAGGAGATGCGCCCATTAGAAACAGGGGAAGCTCTTGTTCAAATCGAATACTGTGGTGTCTGCCACACGGACTTGCACGTTGCTCACGGAGACTTCGGTAAAGTTCCAGGCCGTGTTCTTGGACACGAAGGAATCGGGATTGTTAAAGAACTTGCTCCAGATGTGACAAGTTTAAAAGTTGGTGACCGTGTCAGTGTTGCTTGGTTCTTCGAAGGATGTGGCACTTGTGAATACTGTACAACTGGTCGCGAAACTCTTTGCCGTACTGTAAAAAATGCTGGTTACTCTGTTGATGGAGGAATGGCTGAACAATGTATCGTAACTGCAGACTACGCAGTAAAAGTACCAGAGGGATTAGATCCAGCCCAAGCTTCTTCTATTACCTGTGCCGGTGTTACAACCTACAAAGCTATCAAAGAAGCCAAAGCTGAACCAGGCCAATGGATCGTTATCTATGGAGCTGGTGGCTTGGGTAACTTAGCTGTTCAATATGCCAAGAAAGTCTTCAACGCTCATGTCATCGCTGTTGATATCAACAATGATAAACTCGAATTGGCTAAAGAAGTTGGGGCAGACTTTGTCATTAATGGTCGTGAAGTCGAAGATGTCCCAGGATTGATCAAAGAAAAAACAAATGGTGGAGCTCACTCTGCTGTCGTAACAGCCGTTTCTAAAGTAGCCTTCAACCAAGCAGTAGATTCAGTTCGTGCGGGTGGTCGCGTTGTTGCAGTCGGACTTCCTTCTGAAATGATGGAGCTCAGCATTGTGAAAACAGTATTAGATGGTATCCAAGTCATCGGTTCTCTTGTAGGAACTCGTAAAGACTTGGAAGAAGCCTTCCAATTTGGAGCAGAAGGCTTGGTCGTTCCAGTTGTTCAAAAACGTCCAGTAGAAGATGCTGTCAAAGTCTTTGACGAAATGGAAGCCGGAACCATTCAAGGACGTATGGTACTTGACTTCACCAACTAATCAACTCAACCTATTAGACCAGCCCAAATGGACTGGTCTTTTTTAGTTTCTCACAAACAGGACCTGCAAGGGGTTGCTATATTTTTATTTTACCTATTAGAAGCTACTACTACTCTTTTTAGAAACTCTGAATCCCCTTCACTCCCATTTTGTCAAGGATTTCCAAAGGCCTTCCGAGTTCAGTAGTGAAAAACTCTGCTAGCACCCAAAAATAAATATTAACAATTTAATATATTAAAGACCTTCTTTTTCCTTTAATTTAGTACTGAAAAATTGACTTAAATATGAAAACGGTTTATAATAAAGAAGCTTAAAGTTTTCTTAAACTGAAAGTCAAACAAATTTTATAAGGAGGAATGTCAATAATGAGTATTGGTATCATTATTGCTAGCCACGGTGAATTTGCAGCTGGAATCCACCAATCCGGCTCGATGATCTTTGGGGATCAAGAGAAAGTTCAAGTGGTTACGTTCATGCCAAGTGAAGGCCCAGATGATCTCTATGCTAAATTCAATGCTGCTGTTGCCGCATTTGATGCAGAAGATGAAATCTTGGTTTTGGCTGACCTTTGGAGTGGTTCTCCATTTAACCAAGCAAGTCGCGTCATGGGAGAAAATCCAGATCGTAAATTTGCGATCATTAC
>NZ_JAPJPF010000022.1 GCF_030825805.1 Streptococcus sp. | reverse complement strand
CTAAATCGTTAGGTCGGGTAACTGGCGCGGGGGTTCGAATCCCCCATTCTCCGTACAGAATCAAGTTAGCTTTCTAGCTAACTTTTTTTGTTACTTTGATACATCAATAGAAATAAAATTGTAACAAAGGCGTAATATAAAATCTTTCATTTTCTGTTATACTAGTTAGTGTCTTATATGAAGGAGTCTTTTATTTTATGAAGAAAAAATTATTAACGACTATTTTACTTACTACAGTTGCTTTATCACAAGTAGGTACAGTTATTTCTGTAGGAGCTGATTCTACTGATGATAAAATTGCTGCACAAGATAATAAGATTGCTGATTTGAGTTCAAAAGAACAAAGTGCGCAAGCACAAGTTGATCAAATTCAAGCTCAAGTTTCTGAAATCAAAAAACAACAAGAAACTCTTAAAGCTGAAAATGAACGTTTGAATGAAGAGTCTGCTAAACTTTCTGCAGAGATTGAAGAGCTCTCTAAGAACATTGTTGCTCGTCAAGAATCATTAGCGAACCAAGCACGTAGTGCTCAAACAACAGGAACTGCTACAAGTTACATTAACGCTATTGTAAGTTCTGGTTCTTTGACTGAAGCTATTTCACGCGTTTCTGCAATGAATGAGATTGCTAGTGCGAATAACAAAATGTTGGAAGAGCAAAAACGTGATAAAGAAGATATCGATGCTAAGCAAAAAGAAAACAACGATGCCATTAACACTGTTATTGCGAACCAACAACAATTAAATGATGATGAACAAGCTTTAGCAACTAAGGAAGCTGAGTTGAAAGTCGCTCAATTGAATTTAGCGGCTGAAAAGTCAACAGCTGAAAATGAAAAGAATGCTTTGCTTGAAGAAAAAGCAGCAGCTGAGAAAGCAGCAGCTGAGAAAGCAGCTGCAGAAGCTGCATACCGTGCTCAACAAGAAGAACAGCGTAAGGCTGTAGAAGCATCTGCTAATACTAACTTGCAAGCACAAGTGCAAGCTGCTACTCAAACACCAGCAGCTGAAGCAGCACAACCTCAAGCAACTGTTTCAACTCCTGCTGCAGCACCAGCAGTTCAAACTCAAACAGTTACTACACCAGCAGCAACTAGTCGTCCAACATACAGCTCTTCTGCAAGTTCATACCCAGTAGGTGAATGTACTTGGGGTGTTAAAGTATTGGCTCCTTGGGCTGGTGATTACTGGGGGAATGGAGCGCAGTGGGCTGCAAGTGCTGCAGCAGCTGGATTCCGTACTGGTAGCCAACCACAAGTCGGCGCTATTGCTTGTTGGAATGACGGTGGATATGGACACGTAGCAGTGGTTACAGCTGTTCAGTCAAGTACAAGTATCCAAGTATCTGAATCTAACTACTTAGGTATCCGTAGCATTGGGAACTACCGTGGATGGTTTAACCCAGTGAATGCACAAGGATCAGTTACTTATATCTATCCAAACTAAAAAATTAAAACACTCACTTTTAGTGGGTGTTTTTTACTATAGTTACTATTTTAATTTTTGATGGATTATGGATTGAAAAATCATGTAAAAAGCGTTACAATGGGTAAAGAGAAGATTTGTACATTTGTACATTGTGGTTAATTTTATGTGGAGGAAATCATGTCGTTTTCGGATTTAATGCTGTTTGCTTTATCTTCTAACCAAGATTTGGCTGAACGTGTCTCTAAGGAGATGGGATTGCCACTTGGTAAGTCGACCGTACGTCAAT
This sequence comes from Streptococcus sp., assembly GCF_030825805.1. Lineage (GTDB taxonomy): Bacteria > Bacillota > Bacilli > Lactobacillales > Streptococcaceae > Streptococcus. Next base: position 28,758 of record NZ_JAPJPF010000022.1, on the reverse strand, counting down.
TTTCAGATGGGGAAATCCAAGTCAATATCGAGGAGTCTATTCGTGGTAAAGAGGTGTATATTCTTCAATCTACGAGCTCTCCTGTCAATGATAATTTAATGGAAATATTGATCATGGTAGACGCCTTAAAACGTGCCAGTGCTCAAACCATTAATGTAGTGATGCCTTATTATGGTTATGCCCGTCAAGACCGTAAAGCTCGTGCTCGTGAGCCGATTACATCCAAATTGGTTGCCAATATGTTAGAGATTGCTGGTGTGGATCGCCTTTTAACCATTGATTTGCATGCGGCTCAGATTCAAGGGTTCTTTGATATTCCAGTGGATCATTTGATGGGGGCTCCATTGATTGCAGACTACTTTGAACGTCGTGGCATGATTGGTTCTGACTATGTGGTAGTCAGTCCGGACCACGGTGGTGTGACGCGTGCTCGCAAGCTAGCTGAGTTTTTGAAAACACCAATCGCCATCATTGATAAACGTCGGAGTGTTGATAAAATGAACACCAGCGAAGTCATGAATATCATTGGGAACGTTGAAGGGAAAACTTGTATCCTGATTGATGATATGATTGATACTGCGGGAACCATTTGCCACGCTGCGGATGCACTTGCTGAAGCAGGAGCAGTAGAAGTCTATGCAAGTTGTACGCACCCTGTATTGTCTGGTCCAGCTATGGACAATATTCAGAAATCAGCGATTAAGAAGTTGGTAGTATTGGACACTATTTACCTACCTGAAGAGCGCTTAATCGATAAAATTGAACAAATTTCCATCGCAAAACTATTAGCAGAAGCGATTATCCGCATTCATGAAAAACGTCCTCTGTCTCCTCTATTTGAAATTGGAAATGCTAAAAAATCTTAAAATGTAAAAAAGAGGTTGTAGAAAGCCTCTTTTTTAAGAAAGGAAAAATATGTTTTTCAACTGGTTAAAAAAAGAAAGTAAGATCAATAATCAGAGGGAGGAGTTGCTAAAAGAAGCACAAAAAAATGAGGATAGATTGGATCCTTGTCTCCCCAAAAAGACCTTGCCAAAGAGTGGTGTAGTCAAATAGAGTAAGGAAAATGCCTTAAAAAATCAGGATTTCCATTATGGAAATCAAATAGTTTGCTTTTTCTAAAAAAAATTTAAATTTAAGCCAAAAATTTATTGACAGATCTATGATATAGTAGTATACTTACAATAGTTACGAAGTAACGAAATATTTTTAAAATGAAAAAAGGAGATAAAACAATGAAAAAAGTTTTATTATCATCAGTAGCAGCACTTGCAGTATTTGCAGCAGCAGCACCAGTTTTCGCTAACGACGGTCATGTTCACACAGGAAGTCTTGATAACCAAGAAGTTGTTAAAGGAGAGCAATTCTTCACTGATAACGAAGGTGGTCTTACTCAAGCAGCTAAAGACGGTCTTAACAATGTTGATGCTGAATCAACTGAAGCTAAATTCAACGAAAATGGCGAAAAACTTGTACCTAAAAAGGATGCAAATGGTAACGTTATTCCAGGTGAATTCGTAGTTGAAGGTTCAGCTAAAGAAGCTAAAAAAGAAGCTAAAAAAGAAGAAGGAAAAGCTCCAGCAGCAGCAGGACAAAAAACTCTTCCAAAAACAAGCGCAGTTAAATAATTAAATTATTAATTAGCTCATAAAAATACACTGGGTCCTTGGGCTCAGTGTATTTTTTAGAAAAAATTGAATACTTAGGAGAGTTCTAATTTATGAAACGAGCAGAGAAACAGACGACTTCAAAAGGAAAAGGATTGGGAATTCTCTTTGCCTTAGTAGCCGTTGTAGCACTTGTTCTTGGGTTTATTTTCTTCAATCCATTTGGTAAACAAAAATCCACATCGACACATCAGGAAACTGCGAAATCGACAAGTGGTTCGACTAGTTCTAAACAAGAGGTAAAATATACCCCTAGTCAAGAGGAGAAAGATTACCTAGCAAATCGTTTTGCTCAATTTACTGCAGTTAATCCAGAGACGATTGCCTATGTTTATGCTCCTGGTACGGAGTTAGATGAGCCAGTAGTTCAAACAGGTGATAATGCTACTTACTTAGATAAAACTTTTGATGGTGGCTATCAACCGTATTTAGGTACGGTCTTTATGGATACGGATAACAAAAAAGATTTTAGTGATCGGTTGACATGGTTATTCGGTCATGCTCGTGGGAGCAAGGTTGCAGATCATCGGATGTTTAACGATGTTAACTTCTATGATAACCAAGAGTACTTTGACCAACACCCTTATGTAGTTATTGAAACACCTGAGCGTAAGTATTATTATGAAGCAATGTGCTTGGTCATTGTTCCTGAAACGACTGCTTTCTACCGTACAAGCTTTAAGGATGATGAAGATTTCACTACCCAATTGAAGCATAACTATGAAGGAGCGCGGACAAAGAATCCAAATATCAAAATCAAAGCTTCTGATAAATACCTAGTCTTGTCTACTTGTCGTGAAGAAGATGAAACGATCCGTTCCAATCTCTACCTTCGTCAAATTCCAGATTCAGAAATGAAAGATTTCTTGGCGAAACATGGTGACCAGTTGAATTATGTGGCAACACGTGGTCAAGAATAAAAAAGATTTGGTAGAATTTATTCAATGAGAGGATTTAGCATGTGCTAAGTCCTTTTTTTAATTTTGATGAGAAAGGTCATTATTGTATCATTTTAGTTGGGACTAGCCCCTTTTTTGCGATGGTTTTCTATTTATAGTATAATGGTGATAGAACTTTTTTTGGAGGTGGCTATGGATTTAACAAAACGGTTTAATCAAAATTTGAATCGAATCGAGATTTCCTTGATTCGTCAGTTTGACCAAGCCATTTCTTCTATTCCAGGTGTCTTACGATTGACTTTTGGTGAGCCGGATTTTACGACACCAGACCATGTAAAGGAAGCGGCAAAAGCAGCTATTGACGCTAATAAAAGTCATTATACGGGTATGAGTGGCTTATTAGCTCTACGAGAGGCTGCTAGCCAGTTTGTAGCTGAAAAATATAACCTACAGTATCGACCAGAGGATGAAATTTTGGTCACCATTGGGGCAACGGAGGCCCTTTCTGCGACCTTGACGGCTATATTGGAACCGGGAAATGTGGTGCTCTTACCAGCACCTGCTTATCCTGGTTACGAACCTATTATTAAACTGATGGGGGCTAGTGTCGTCGAAATCGATACGACAGACAATCGCTTTATCCTCAGCCCAGAGGCTTTAGAAAAGGCCTTAGAAGAGCAAGGGGATCGCGTCAAGGCGGTTATTCTCAACTACCCAGCTAATCCGACAGGTGTCACCTACTCTAAGGAGCAGATGCAGGAGTTGGCTAGAGTCTTGAAGAAATATGAAGTCTTTGTCGTTTGTGACGAAGTTTATTCAGAGCTAACCTATACAGGTCAGCCTCACGTTTCCTTAGGATCCTATCTACGGGACCAAGCCATTATTATCAATGGTTTATCTAAGTCTCATGCTATGACAGGCTGGAGACTCGGTTTTATCTTTGCGCCGGCTCCATTGACAGCTCAATTAATCAAGAGTCATCAGTACTTGGTGACTGCAGCGGGGACCATGAACCAGTATGCAGCCATTGAAGCCTTAACGGTTGGTAAAGACGACGCAGAGCCGATGAAACGGGAATACATAGAGCGTCGAGATTATATCATCAAAGAAATGTCTGCCATGGGCTTTGATATTATCCGCCCGGACGGGGCCTTCTATATTTTTGCTAAGATCCCACAAGGATATCTTCAAAATTCCTTCGATTTTTTGAAGCTCCTAGCCCAAGAAAAGGCTGTTGCCTTTATCCCAGGAATGGCTTTTGGCCCATATGGAGAAGGCTATGTGCGCTTGTCCTATGCAGCAAGTATGGAAGTGATCCAAGAAGCGATGAGTCGGTTGAAGGAGTTTATGAAAGAACATGCTGGAGAGCATTGAGAGTCGTGGCATCGTCCTCTACCATCGGGATTACCGAGAGGACGATAAGCTGGTTAAAATCTTTACAGAGCAAGCTGGCAAGCTCATGTTTTTCGTGAAACATGCCAATCGTTCTCGGTTGAATTCTATGATCCAACCTTTGACTTTAGCGGATATGTATCTGAAAATCAATGATGACGGACTCAGCTATATCGAAGATATTCATGAGGTTCAAAGTTTCCAAGTGATTAATCAAGATCTTTTTCGTCTTTCCTACGCAACCTATATACTGGCCTTGGCAGATGCTAGTATACAGGATCGTCAACCTGATCCAGCTTTATTTGCTTTTTTAGAGCAGACCTTGCAATTGATGGATCGGGGCTTGGATTATGAAATCTTGACCAATATTTTTGAAATGCAGATTTTATCCCGATTTGGTGTCGCCTTAAACGTCCATGAGTGTTGTGTCTGTCATCGAGTGGGCCTACCTTTTGATTTTTCATTCCGATTGGGTGGTGTCCTATGCCCAGATCATTATGATCGTGACGAAAGACGAGCCCACTGGAATCCAAATGCCCTCTATTTATTGGATCGTTTTCAAGCTGTGAAATTTAGTGAGTTAGAGACGATTTCCATCCATGATGAGATGAAGACAGAGTTGAGAAAGTGTCTAGACCAACTCTATGATGAGTATGTAGGTATTCATCTCAAAGCTAAGAAATTTATTGATTCCCTGGGAAGCTGGGGAGAGATCTTAAAAGATCAGTCTGGAGGTAAGAAATGAAAAAAATTGCAGTCGATGCAATGGGTGGAGATCACGCTCCACAGGCCCTAGTAGAAGGGGTCAATCAAGCCATACAAGAATTTAAGGATATCGAAGTCATTTTGTATGGGGATGAGGCTAAAATTAAGCAATACCTGACAGCAACTGAGCGGGTATCGATCGTCCATACAGATGAGAAAATCAATTCAGATGATGAGCCTACACGTGCTATTCGTCGGAAGAAGCAAGCCAGCATGGTCTTAGCAGCGCATGCAGTTAAGAATGGGGAAGCGGATGCCATGCTTTCTGCGGGAAATACAGGAGCGCTTTTGGCTTCTGGTTACTTTATCGTCGGTCGGATCAAGGTCATTGATCGTCCAGGCTTGATGTCGACTCTTCCTACCCTTGATGGGAAGGGCTATGATATGCTGGATCTGGGGGCAAATGCTGAAAATACGCCAACACACTTGCACCAATATGCGATTATGGGGGCCTATTATGCAGAGAATGTTCGTGGGATTAAGTGGCCTCGTATCGGTCTCTTAAATAACGGAACCGAGGAAAGCAAGGGGGATCCCTTACGCAAGGAGACCTATCAATTATTAGCAGCGGATCCTTCTCTCAATTTTGTGGGAAATGTGGAAGCGCGTGACTTGATGGATGGAGTTGCTGACGTCATTGTGACAGATGGATTTACAGGAAATGCTGTTCTAAAGACCATGGAAGGTACTGCTTTGGGCCTCTTTAAACAGTTGAAAACAGTCCTGACTGGTGGTGGCTTGAAGGCTAAGCTTGGAGCCTTCCTCTTGAAGAATGATTTACGAGGTTTGAAAAAGACCTTGGATTATTCAGATGTTGGAGGTGCGGTCTTGTTTGGCTTGCAAGCCCCTGTCGTGAAAACCCATGGTTCTAGTGATGCCAAGGCAGTCTATAGCACGATCCGCCAGATCCGGACCATGTTGGAAACAGATGTTATTCGTAAATCTGTGGTTGAATTATCAGAATTGGAGGAAGAGAAATGAGTCGTCATCAAGAAATTTTTAAACTAGTTGAAGGGTTGATTCAAGATAATAAGGGATCTGACTATGAGGTCTCTTTGGATTTGGATTTACGAAAAGACTTGGAAGTGGATTCCGTTGATCTCATGGAATACATTATTTATTTGGAAGAAGCCTATCAAATTAATATCCCAGATAAAGACATTGATGCCATGGCAACTGTTGGAGATATGGTAGACTACGTTTTGAAGAAAACAAGCAAATAAAGTTCGGATTTTACGAACAAAGAGACATCTAAAAATAAGAGGTTGAATCTTTTTGATTCAATCTCTTATTATTTTTTTGTTACAAGCGAACAAGATACGGATTTAACTTGAAAAAACAACCTCTCTGTGATACACTGAAAGGGATAAAAGATGAAAGGCGAACAAGAAGATGTCCGATCAATTAATTTATACGGGGAAAGCAAAAGATATTTATAGTACAGAAGACGAACATGTGATTAAGTCCGTTTATAAGGACCAGGCCACCATGCTGAATGGAGCTCGCAAAGAGACCATTGAGGGGAAAGGTGTGCTCAACAATCAGATTTCGTCTCTTATTTTTGAAAAATTGAATGCTGCGGGTGTTGCGACGCACTTTATCGAGCGTATTTCTGATACCGAACAATTGAACAAGAAGGTTACCATCATTCCTTTGGAGGTTGTTCTTCGTAATGTGACTGCAGGTTCTTTTTCTAAACGGTTTGGCGTTGAAGAAGGTTTAGACTTGGAGACTCCAATCGTTGAATTTTACTACAAGAACGATGAGTTGGATGACCCGTTTATCAATGATGAACACGTCAAGTTTTTGGATATTGCCAATGATGAGCAAATTGCTTATATCAAGGAAGAAACGCGTCGTATCAATGAATTGTTGAAAGATTGGTTTGCACAAATTGGTCTTCGTTTGATTGACTTCAAATTGGAATTTGGTTTTGATAAGGATGGCAAGATTATCTTGGCAGATGAATTTTCACCAGATAATTGCCGCCTTTGGGATGCGGAAGGGCACCATATGGATAAGGATGTTTTCCGTAGGGACTTGGGCAATCTGACAGATGTGTACAAAGTTGTGTTGGAGAAATTACAGGGCTTGAAGTAACCTGTTTGAAAGGAAAAACCTTCGTCTTCGATAACTTATTTGAATAGAAATAAAGGAACTAAAATGGATAAACGTATTTTCGTTGAGAAAAAAGCTGATTTTCGTGTAAAATCGGACTCTTTGGTAAAAGAATTACAGCATAATCTTCAGTTGAAAACCTTGAAGGATCTTCGGATTGTTCAGGTTTACGATGTCTTTAATTTGGCAGAGGATTTGTTTGCGCGTGCGGAAAAACATATCTTCTCTGAGCAAGTGACGGATACTGTTTTGGACGAGGCTGCGGTTCAGGCTGATCTTGAGAATTATGCTTTCTTTGCTATCGAAAGTTTACCTGGTCAATTTGACCAACGTGCAGCATCTTCACAAGAAGCCTTGCTTTTGCTTGGTAGCTCAAATGATGTAACGGTGAACACAGCACAACTTTACTTGGTTAACAAGGATATTGATACAAATGAGTTGGAAGCTGTCAAAAATTACCTCTTAAACCCAGTGGATTCTCGTTTCAAAGATATCACTGTTGGTATTGCGAAACAGGATTTCTCTGAGTCTGACAAGACCATTCCAAGCTTGGATTTCTTTGAAAGCTATACGGCAGAAGATTTTGCACAGTATAAGGCAGAGCAAGGATTGGCAATGGAAGTGGATGACCTTCTCTTCATTCAAGATTACTTCAAGTCTATTGGTCGTGTGCCAACTGAGACTGAGCTAAAGGTGTTGGATACTTACTGGTCTGACCACTGTCGTCACACAACTTTTGAGACTGAGTTGAAAAACATCGACTTCTCAGCTTCTAAATTTGAAAAACAATTGCAAGCGACTTATGACAAGTATATTGCCATGCGTGATGAGTTGGGACGTACAGGAAAACCTCAAACCTTGATGGATATGGCCACTATTTTTGGCCGTTATGAGCGTGCTAATGGTCGTTTGGATGACATGGAAGTGTCTGATGAAATCAATGCCTGCTCTGTTGAAATTGAAGTGGATGTCAATGGTGTCAAAGAACCATGGCTTCTCATGTTCAAGAATGAAACCCACAACCACCCAACGGAAATTGAACCATTTGGTGGAGCGGCTACTTGTATCGGTGGTGCCATTCGTGACCCATTGTCAGGGCGTTCCTACGTTTACCAAGCTATGCGTATCTCAGGTGCTGGTGATATTACAGCTCCAATTGCTGAAACTCGTATTGGTAAATTGCCACAACAAGTGATTTCTAAAACAGCAGCTCATGGTTATTCTTCATATGGGAACCAAATTGGTCTTGCAACAACTTATGTTCGTGAATACTTCCACCCAGGTTTCGTTGCTAAGCGTATGGAGCTAGGTGCAGTTGTCGGTGCGGCTCCTAAGGAAAATGTGGTCCGTGAAAAACCTGAAGCAGGTGATGTGATCATTTTACTCGGTGGTAAGACTGGACGTGACGGTGTCGGTGGTGCGACAGGTTCTTCTAAAGTTCAAACAGTTGAATCTGTTGAAACAGCTGGTGCTGAGGTTCAAAAAGGAAATGCCATTGAAGAACGCAAGATTCAACGTCTTTTCCGTAATGGGGAAGTAACACGTCTGATTAAGAAATCAAATGACTTTGGTGCTGGTGGTGTCTGTGTGGCTATCGGTGAATTGGCAGATGGTCTTGAAATTGATTTAGACAAAGTACCATTGAAATACCAAGGTTTGAATGGTACAGAAATTGCCATCTCTGAATCTCAAGAGCGGATGGCTGTAGTGGTTCGTCCAGAAGATGTAGATGCCTTCGTTGCAGCATGTAATAAAGAAAATATTGATGCTGTTGTCGTTGCGACAGTGACGGAGAAACCAAATCTTGTCATGCACTGGAATGGTGAAACCATCGTTGATTTGGAACGTCGTTTCCTTGATACAAACGGTGTACGTGTGGTTGTAGATGCTAAGGTGGTTGACAAGGATGTCAAGCTTCCAGAAGAACGTCAAACATCTGCTGAAACCCTTGAAGCGGATACACTTGAAGTCTTGGCTGACCTTAACCATGCCAGTCAAAAAGGTTTACAAACCATCTTTGATAGCTCAGTTGGTCGTTCAACAGTTAATCACCCACTTGGTGGTCGCTACCAAATCACACCAACGGAAGCTTCTGTACAGAAATTGCCAGTCCAACATGGCGTGACAACAACTGCTTCTGTTATGGCGCAAGGATTCAACCCTTATGTAGCAGAATGGTCTCCATATCATGGTGCTGCCTATGCGGTCATCGAAGCAACAGCTCGTTTGGTTGCTGCTGGTGCAAACTGGTCTAAGGCTCGTTTCTCTTATCAAGAATACTTCGAGCGGATGGATAAACAAGCAGAGCGTTTTGGTCAACCAGTAGCTGCTCTTCTTGGATCCATCGAAGCTCAGATTCAACTTGGTTTACCATCTATCGGTGGTAAAGACTCGATGTCTGGTACCTTTGAAGAATTGACAGTACCACCAACTTTGGTTGCTTTTGGGGTAACAACTGCAGATAGCCGTAAGGTTCTTTCTCCAGAATTCAAAGCTGCTGGTGAAAATATTTACTACATTCCTGGTCAAGCTTTGGCACAAGAAATTGACTTTGAACTCATCAAGTCTAACTTTGTTCAATTTGAAGTTATCCAAGCTGACCACAAAGTGACAGCCGCATCAGCTGTTAAATATGGTGGTGTGGTTGAAGCTCTTGCACTTGCAACATTTGGGAACCATATCGGAGCAAATGTCGAATTAGCAGACCTTGACACTAGCTTGACAGCCCAATTGGGTGGATTCGTCTTCACATCGCCTGAAGAAATTGTAGGTGTTGCCAAGATCGGACAAACAGTAGCAGACTTTACACTAGTTGTCAACGGTGTAACGCTGGATGGACACAAACTTGACAGTGCCTTCCAAGGTAAATTGGAAGAGGTTTACCCAACGGAATTTGCACAGGCAACTGAGTTGGAAGAAGTACCTGCTGTAGCATCAGATGCTGTGATCAAAGCTAAAGAAACCGTTGAGACACCAGTGGTTTACATTCCAGTATTCCCAGGTACCAACTCAGAATATGACTCCGCTAAGGCCTTTGAAAAAGAAGGTGCGAAAGTCAACTTGGTACCATTTGTCACACTCAACGAAGAAGCGATTGTCAAGTCTGTTGATACCATGGTTGACAACATTGAAAAAGCCAACATTATCTTCTTTGCAGGTGGCTTCTCAGCAGCGGATGAACCAGATGGATCAGCTAAATTTATCGTTAACATCTTGCTCAATGAAAAAGTTCGTTCGGCTATTGATAGCTTCATCGAACGCGGAGGCTTGATCATCGGTATCTGTAATGGATTCCAAACTCTTGTCAAATCAGGTCTTCTTCCATACGGTAACTTTGAGGATCCAAGCAGTACCAGTCCAACCCTCTTCTACAATGATGCCAACCAACACGTGGCTAAGATGGTGGAAACACGGATTGCCAACACGAACTCACCATGGCTTGCTGGAGTGCAAGTTGGGGACATCCATGCCATCCCAGTATCACACGGTGAAGGTAAATTTGTCGTGACAGCTGAGGAATTTGCAGAGCTTCGTGACAATGGTCAAATCTTTACCCAATATGTTGACTTTGATGGTAAACCAAGCATGGATTCTAAATACAATCCTAACGGATCTGTGAATGCTATCGAAGGTATCACAAGTAAGAACGGTCAAATCATTGGTAAGATGGGTCACTCAGAACGTTTCGAAGCTGGTCTCTTCCAAAATATTCCAGGAAATAAAGACCAGCATCTCTTTGCATCAGCGGTTAAATACTTTACTGGAAAATAAAAGGTATAAAAAATGACATACGAAGTAAAATCTCTTAATGAAGAATGTGGTGTTTTTGGAATCTGGGGGCACCCAGACGCTGCCAAATTGACCTATTTTGGACTCCATAGTCTTCAGCACCGTGGACAAGAGGGTGCAGGAATCCTGGCTAATGACCAAGGGACCTTGAGACGTCATCGGGATACAGGTCTGCTTTCAGAAGTCTTTCGGAATCCATTAAATCTGGAGAAATTGACAGGATCTTCTGCTATTGGACATGTTCGCTATGCGACAGCGGGGGAAGCGTCTGTGGATAACATCCAACCCTTCCTCTTCCGCTTTCACGATGCGCAGTTTGGTCTGGCCCATAATGGGAATTTGACTAATGCCCAATCGCTCAAATCGGAATTAGAAAAAAATGGAGCCATCTTTAGCTCGACCTCTGACTCAGAAATTCTGGCCCACTTGATCCGTCGGAGCCACAACCCTTCCTTTATGGGGAAAATCAAGGAAGCACTCAATACGGTCAAAGGTGGATTTGCTTATCTGATGTTGTTTGAAGATAAGCTGATCGCAGCTCTAGACCCAAATGGCTTCCGTCCTCTTTCCATCGGGAAAATGGCAAATGGTGCCTTGGTTGTTTCTTCTGAAACCTGTGCCTTTGAGGTGATTGGGGCAGAATGGATCCGAGATGTGCATCCTGGTGAACTGGTGATCTTTGATGAAAATGGCATTACCTATGATCGCTATACGGATGATACTCAACTAGCAATTTGTTCTATGGAGTATATCTATTTTGCGCGTCCTGATTCCAATATCCAAGGGGTCAACATCCATACGGCTCGCAAGCGGATGGGCGCTCAGTTAGCACGAGAATTTAAGAACCAAGCAGATATTGTGGTGGGGGTTCCCAACTCCTCTCTCAGTGCGGCCATGGGTTTTGCAGAAGAATCTGGCTTGCCAAACGAAATGGGCTTGATCAAGAATCAGTATGTCCAACGGACCTTTATTCAACCGACTCAGGAATTGCGGGAACAAGGAGTGCGAATGAAGCTCTCTGCCGTATCTGGTGTCGTGAAAGGCAAACGGGTTGTCATGATTGATGATTCCATCGTGCGTGGGACAACCTCTCGTCGGATTGTGAAACTGTTGAAAGAAGCAGGGGCTACAGAAGTCCATGTGGCAATTGCCAGTCCAGCTCTGGCTTATCCATGTTTCTATGGAATTGATATCCAGAGCCGCGAAGAGCTAATCGCAGCTAACCATACAGTAGAGGAAACTTGTGAGATTATCGGTGCGGACAGCCTGACCTACTTGTCCATTGATGGTTTGATTGATTCTATTGGCATTGATACCGATGCACCAAACGGTGGTCTTTGTGTAGCTTACTTCGATGGGAAATACCCAACGCCTTTGTATGACTACGAAGAACGCTATTTGGAAAGCTTGAATGAGCAGACATCCTTTTATTAGGATTGTTTACAAGTGAATCTAATCAATCATCAGTAGGATCTAGGAATAGAAAAAGGAAAAAACAAATGACAAATAAAAATGCTTACGCGCCACGTCTCACTACTGACTAAAAGCTAAAGCATTTGTCAGTAGACGCTTTGTCCTATGGGACCAAAGCTAGAGACCTGACTAGTATTTTTAGATAAAATAATTGTTTATCTAAAAATACGTCGCACTCTTTCTCAAAAAAAGAAAAGGATTAAAAAATGACAAATAAGAATGCATACGCTCAATCGGGTGTGGACGTTGAGGCGGGTTATGAAGTTGTTGAACGGATCAAAAAACACGTTGCTCGTACAGAGCGTGCGGGTGTTATGGGAGCTCTTGGTGGTTTCGGTGGTATGTTTGACCTTTCAAAAGCAGGTGTCAAAGAGCCAGTTTTGATTTCAGGGACGGATGGTGTCGGAACTAAGCTCATGTTAGCTATCAAGTATGACAAACACGATACCATTGGTCAAGACTGTGTGGCCATGTGTGTCAACGATATCATCGCTGCAGGTGCAGAGCCCCTCTACTTCTTGGACTATGTCGCAACTGGTAAAAATGAACCAGCTAAACTAGAACAAGTCGTTGCTGGTGTGGCTGAAGGTTGTGTACAAGCAGGTGCAGCCCTCATCGGTGGGGAAACTGCTGAAATGCCTGGTATGTATGGCGAAGACGACTATGACTTGGCTGGGTTTGCTGTTGGTGTTGCTGAAAAATCTCAAATCATTGACGGTTCAAAGGTAGCTGAAGGCGATGTGATTCTTGGACTTGCTTCAAGCGGTATCCACTCAAATGGTTACTCACTTGTTCGTCGTGTTTTTGCGGATTACACAGGTGAAGAAGTATTGCCTGAGTTAGAAGGAAAGAAACTTAAAGACGTTCTTCTTGAACCAACTCGTATCTACGTTAAGGCTGTTCTACCGCTCATCAAAGAAGAATTGGTCAACGGAATCGCCCATATCACAGGTGGTGGTTTCATCGAAAATGTGCCACGGATGTTCGCGGATGACTTGGCTGCTGAAATTGACGAAAGCAAAGTTCCAGTTCTTCCAATTTTCAAAGCCCTTGAAAAATATGGCCAAATCAAACATGAAGAAATGTTTGAAATCTTCAACATGGGTATTGGTCTCATGCTTGCGGTTAAACCAGAAAATGTGGAACGTGTCAAAGAACTTCTTGACGAACCTGTTTATGAAATCGGTCGTATTGTGAAGAAAGATGGCGCAAGTGTGGTGATTAAATAATGACTAAAAGGATTGCTGTTTTTGCCTCTGGCAACGGTTCAAACTTTCAGGTGATTGCGGAACAATTTCCAGTAGAATTTGTCTTTTCAGATCACCGGGATGCCTATGTCTTAGAGCGTGCCGAAAAGCTAGGGGTATTATCCTACGCTTTTGAACTCAAAGAGTTTGAGAACAAGGCAGACTATGAAGGAGCCATTGTCGAACTTTTGGATGAACATCAGATTGACTTGGTTTGTCTGGCAGGCTATATGAAAATCGTCGGTCCAACCTTGCTAGCAGCTTATGAAGGCCGTATCATTAATATTCACCCGGCTTATCTTCCTGAATTTCCAGGTGCTCATGGTATTGAGGATGCTTGGAATGCAGGCGTTGACCAGTCTGGCGTGACTATTCACTGGGTGGATTCTGGTGTGGACACTGGTAAGATCATCAAACAAGTCCGTGTGCCACGGCTTGAAGGTGATACCCTTGATACTTTCGAGACGCGCATCCACGAAACAGAGTACAAGCTCTATCCAGAAGTGTTGGATGGTTTGGGAGTGGAGAGGAAGAAATGATTATGGACCAATACTATATGGAGTTAAAGAATAAGTTATCTAACAGACCAATCCTACTGGATAATACTAATGATTTTCTTTTTGTTTTAGTAAATACAGTGAAAGCTATGATAGAAAATACTGATAAAAGTCAGCTTTCAGAGTTAGATAAAATTTTAGACGGTGTCACAAGTCAAGAATTAAAACTTGCCTATGATTTTTGTCAAGGGAAATTCGGTCAAGCAGGTTTTTCTTATCGTCGGCACCCGAATTATTTTTATTTGTCCAGTTTAATTGCGACTTTTCCAGAATTTGAGTTGTCTAAAGCAGACCGAGATTACCTCAAAGGAATCATAAATTTTGATAACTACCTTTTATATGAGTTAGATTAGTCTTTAATCACCTCAAAATCCTATTTATTCAAAAGGAGAAAAATGATTAATCTGAAATTAGTAGATGAGAGCAGTTTTCAGGCAGTGCTGGATTTGAAAATATCTGATGCTGATGAACGAGCGCGTTTTGTAGCTCCCAATGTGCGTTCTTTAGCTGACGCATGGCTCTACCGAGAGAATGGGGATGTGTTTCCCATGGCAATCTATTGGGATGAGCAAGTGGTTGGTTTTCTACTGTTGGAAATAGATAAGGATGAGGCAGAATATTTTATCTGGCGGATAATGATCGGCCAGCAGTACCAAGGAAAAGGTTATGGACGAAAAGCCTTGGAAGTTCTGATCAAAGAGGCTCAGATGGATAGAGCTTGCAATCATATTATCGCAGATTATGTGGTTGGAAATGAAAAAATGAAGTACCTGCTGACTAGTTTGGGTTTTCAGGAAACAGGATTTATAGAAGACAATAACGAAGTCGCTATGCGGTTGGATCTAAAGAAAGAGGAATAGAATGACTAAACGCGCACTAATTAGTGTTTCAGATAAAGCGGGCATTGTTGAATTTGCCCAAGAACTCAAGAAACTTGGTTGGGACATTATCTCAACAGGTGGTACTAAAGTTACCCTTGACAATGCTGGGGTAGACACTATCGCCATCGACGATGTGACTGGTTTCCCAGAAATGATGGACGGTCGTGTGAAGACCCTCCACCCAAATATCCACGGAGGTCTCCTCGCTCGTCGTGACCTTGATAGTCACCTAGAGGCTGCTAAGGATAATCAGATTGAGCTCATCGACCTTGTTGTGGTCAACCTTTACCCATTTAAGGAAACCATCCTTAAACCAGATGTGACTTACGCTGACGCGGTGGAGAACATCGATATCGGTGGACCATCCATGCTTCGTTCAGCAGCGAAAAACCATGCTAGCGTAACAGTTGTGGTAGACCCTGCTGACTATGCTGTGGTGCTTGACGAATTGACAGCCAACGGCGAAACCACATACGAAACTCGCCAGCGCTTGGCAGCGAAAGTTTTCCGTCACACAGCGGCCTATGATGCTTTAATCGCAGAATACTTCACAGCCCAAGTAGGTGAAAGTAAACCTGAAAAACTCACCTTGACTTATGACCTTAAGCAACCAATGCGTTACGGGGAAAACCCTCAACAAGACGCTGACTTCTACCAAAAAGCTTTGCCAACGGATTATTCGATTGCATCAGCGAAGCAGCTGAATGGGAAAGAATTATCCTTCAACAATATCCGTGACGCGGATGCTGCGATTCGGATCATCCGTGATTTCAAAGACCGTCCAACCGTTGTGGCTTTGAAACATATGAACCCATGTGGGATTGGTCAAGCTGATGATATTGAAACTGCTTGGGACTACGCTTATGAGTCTGACCCAGTATCCATCTTTGGTGGAATCGTCGTTCTCAACCGTGAGGTAGACGCTACGACGGCTCAAAAAATGCATGGAGTCTTCCTTGAAATCATCATTGCACCAAGCTACACAGACGAAGCGCTTGAAATCTTGACAACTAAGAAGAAAAACTTGCGTATCCTTGAATTGCCATTTAACGCTCAAGATGCTAGTGAAGTGGAAGCAGAATACACTGGTGTTGTTGGTGGTCTCCTCGTTCAAAACCAAGACGTGGTGGAAGAAAGTCCAGCTGACTGGCAAGTGGTTACCAAACGCCAACCAACGGAGACAGAAGCGACAGCTCTTGAGTTTGCTTGGAAAGCTATCAAGTATGTCAAATCAAATGGGATCATCGTGACCAACGACCACATGACACTTGGTGTTGGCCCAGGTCAAACCAATCGTGTAGCATCTGTCCGCATCGCTATTGACCAAGCTAAAGACCGTCTTGACGGCGCTGTGCTTGCTTCAGATGCCTTCTTCCCATTTGCGGATAACGTGGAAGAAATTGCTAAGGCAGGTATCAAAGCGATCATCCAACCAGGTGGTTCCGTCCGTGACCAAGAGTCAATCGAAGCGGCTGACAAATATGGCTTGGCCATGATCTTTACAGGTGTTCGTCACTTCAGACATTAACCTAAAAAGGCACTCATCGATGGATGAGCGCCTTTTTTGTTGGTTAGGAATTCTTTAATTTGGATAGATATAGCTGACCGTTCCCCAGACAACATTCGTGGGGTCAAACCAGCCACGGAAATTGTTGATGGTCCGATTTCCATTGTAATTAGCTTCCTTCACTTGGATCTTTTGATCATGTTCGACCTCCGTCACGACTGCAACGTGGCCATAGCCTCCATTATCCCAACAGGCGATAGCGCCGACCTCTGGGGTATTTCCTGTCCGGAAGCCCGCAGCGCGTGCACTAGCTGCCCACATGCCACCGTTTCCCCACCAGTTTTGTGACCAAGGAGCTAGTTCTTTTGCCGCCCAGGTACATTCGCCGACGGGATAGTAATTATCCGATTGGGTGACCATTGGAGCAGGTTTAGCCCGCTCGACCTGAAATTCAGTGGCAAGTAAACCTTTTAAGTGCCCCTTGTCTTTTTGGTAGACGTGGAGATGAAAGGTTCCTTTCCCTGTATGTTTCTCGGCATTGAAGGATAATTGGTAGCGACCAGGTGCCGTCTTTTTTGCGGGATACCAGATCAAGTCGTCTTGGCCATCTTGTTCAGACCAGATGGGAAAGAAGACCTCCTCCACATCTTCAAAAAGCTGGAGTTGGATCTCAAATAGCTGTGTAGTGCTAGGTCGGACTGTAATCTTGGGTTGGGAAGAAGCCAGGTCTTTTTTTTTCAACGATTGTCTGTAGAGGAAACAGTCCTTCAATATTTCCGTTAGAATGGATCCCGTAGACATGGATGTGATAAAGTCCTGCTTGATCCAAATGATTGGTCAGAGGCACTTGCAAATCAAATCCATTTTCACCTCGTTGAACAGGATACCAAATGAGGTCGTCCTGGCCATTTTGCTCGGACCAAATGGGGACGCTAACGCTTTGGAAGCGGTCTGGAACGGTCCCGAGGTGGACAACTAATTGTCCTTTTTCCTTGTAGATATAATTGACGTTTTGCTCTGCTCTTGCAACTTGTGAAGCCCCTGCCCAGAAAAGACAAGCTGCTAAGAGTAGTTTCTTTATTCTCTGCATAAAACTCCTTTTTAAAAAATATTAGAGGTCTCAATTATAATATTCGTAAAAAGGAGCAGAAATTTAAAAAATAATGAAAAAAGTTTGTTTTCTAATGAAAATCATCGGATATTCCTTGAAACATTAGAATAAAACGAACGATTATGATATAATTTAATAAAATAATTCGCAAAAGAGGTTCGAGATGAAACTTTTGGTTGTTGGATCTGGCGGTCGTGAGCATGCGATTGCCAAGAAATTGTTGGAGTCTAAAGACGTTGAGCAGGTTTTTGTGGCTCCTGGTAATGACGGGATGCGATTAGACGGTCTGGATTTGATCAATATCGGAATTTCCGAACATTCTAAGCTGATTGACTTCGTAAAAGTCAATGAGATTGCTTGGACCTTTATCGGTCCAGATGATGCCCTTGCGGCTGGTATCGTGGATGATTTCAATGCGGCTGGTCTCAAAGCCTTTGGTCCGACAAAGGCTGCGGCTGAACTTGAGTGGTCTAAGGATTTTGCTAAGGAAATCATGGTCAAATACGACGTTCCGACAGCAGCCTATGGCACATTTTCAGATTTCGAAGAAGCCAAGGCCTACATCGAAGAAAAAGGTGCTCCAATCGTCGTCAAGGCAGACGGGCTGGCTCTTGGGAAAGGTGTCGTCGTTGCGGAGACAGTGGAGCAAGCCGTCGAAGCTGCTCATGAGATGCTTTTGGACAATAAATTTGGAGACTCCGGTGCGCGTGTGGTCATCGAGGAATTCCTTGACGGGGAAGAGTTCTCTCTCTTTGCCTTTGTCAATGGGGACAAGTTCTACATCATGCCAACGGCTCAGGACCACAAACGTGCCTATGATGGCGACAAGGGTCCTAACACTGGTGGGATGGGGGCCTATGCACCAGTTCCTCACTTGCCACAGAGTGTGGTTGACACAGCGGTTGACACTATTGTCAAGCCAGTTCTTGAAGGGATGATCAAAGAAGGGCGCCCCTATCTTGGTGTCCTTTACGCGGGGCTTATCTTGACAGCTGATGGACCTAAGGTGATCGAGTTCAACGCTCGTTTTGGTGATCCTGAAACCCAAATCATCTTGCCTCGTTTGACATCCGACTTTGCTCAAAACATCACTGATATTTTGGATGGTAAAGAGCCAGCCATCACTTGGACGGACAAGGGTGTGACATTGGGCGTGGTTGTAGCATCCAACGGCTACCCACTCGCTTATGAGAAGGGTGTCAAGCTTCCAGCCAAGACAGACGGTGACATCATCACATACTATGCCGGTGCTAAATTTGCTGAAAATGGTCAAGACCTCCTCTCAAACGGCGGACGTGTCTACATGCTGGTTACAACAGCAGACACCGTCAAAGATGGCCAAAACATCATCTACAACCAACTCAACAAACAAAACACAGAAGGCCTCTTCTACCGTACGGATATCGGTAGCAAGGCGATAAAAGATTAACAGATACTATAGTTGTCATGGCGAGCGAAAGCGAGCTAGTATAGGATAATCGTCGCAGTAGTGGAACTCCTAGTAGCAGAGCTACTAGGAGCGGAAAATTTGAGACCTTAGGCTCAAATTTTAGGAATGAAACCGAAGGTTTGCTTCCGACCCCACCACCTAAGACCATTATCAAAAAAGAAGAAAAAGGAAAAATTATGACTAAACCAATTATTTCCATCATCATGGGCTCAAAATCCGACTGGGCAACCATGCAAAAAACAGCAGAAGTCCTAGACCGCTTCGGTGTAGTCTACGAAAAGAAAGTTGTCTCTGCTCACCGCACACCGGACCTCATGTTCAAACATGCCGAAGAAGCACGTAGCCGTGGCATCAAGGTTATCATAGCAGGTGCGGGTGGCGCAGCCCATTTGCCAGGTATGGTCGCAGCGAAAACAACCCTTCCTGTCATCGGTGTACCAGTCAAATCACGTGCGCTTAGTGGCGTTGATTCGCTTTACTCGATTGTTCAGATGCCGGGTGGCGTGCCTGTTGCGACAATGGCTATTGGTGAAGCAGGTGCGACCAATGCGGCCCTCTTTGCCCTCCGTCTCCTTTCAGTAGAG
The DNA here is from genome assembly GCF_030825805.1 of Streptococcus sp. Taxonomy (GTDB): domain Bacteria; phylum Bacillota; class Bacilli; order Lactobacillales; family Streptococcaceae; genus Streptococcus. The sequence continues at coordinate 9,318 of NZ_JAPJPF010000022.1, read as the reverse complement.
GATCAGGCTATTGCGACAGCATTGGCAGATTTCGCAGAAGAACAAGGAAAAATCGCAGAGGAGTCGACGAATGAGCTCATCTAAAACAATCGGAATTATCGGTGGTGGCCAGCTGGGTCAGATGATGGCTATTTCTGCTATCTACATGGGACACAAGGTCATCGCGCTGGATCCGGCAGTGGATTGCCCGGCCTCTCGTGTGGCGGAAATCATCGTGGCGCCTTATAATGATGTGGACGCCCTCCGTCAGTTGGCGGAGCGTTGCGATGTCCTGACCTATGAGTTTGAGAATGTCGATGCTGACGGTTTGGATGCCGTTATCAAAGACGATCAGCTCCCACAAGGAACAGACCTACTTCGCATTTCCCAAAACCGGATTTTTGAGAAGGACTTTCTTTCCAACAAGGCTCAAGTCACTGTGGCCCCATACAAGGTCGTGACTTCAAGCCAAGACTTGGCAGATATTGACCTATCGAAAAACTATGTTCTCAAGACTGCGACTGGTGGCTATGATGGCCATGGACAAAAGGTCATTCGCTCAGAAGCAGATTTAGAAGAAGCTTATGCACTAGCGGATTCAGCAGATTGCGTTTTAGAAGAATTCGTCAATTTTGACCTTGAAATTTCTGTTATCGTGTCAGGAAATGGCAAGGACGTGACGATTTTTCCTGTTCAGGAAAATATCCACCGCAACAATATCCTATCTAAGACCATCGTGCCAGCCCGCATTTCAGAAAGTCTAGCTGAAAAAGCCAAAGCCATGGCAGTGCGAATTGCAGAACAACTGAACCTATCTGGAACACTCTGCGTGGAAATGTTTGCTACAGCTGATGATATTATTGTCAACGAAATTGCCCCACGTCCCCACAACTCTGGGCACTACTCAATCGAAGCCTGTGATTTTTCACAATTTGACACACATATCTTGGGCGTTCTCGGAGCGCCACTTCCAGCAATCCACCTCCATGCTCCAGCAGTTATGCTCAACGTCCTCGGCCAGCACGTCGAGGCAGCTGAAAAATATGTGACAGAAAATCCAAGCGCTCACCTCCACTTATATGGTAAACTAGAAGCAAAGCACAACCGCAAAATGGGACATGTGACTTTGTTTAGTGATGAACCAGATAAGGTTGCAGAGTTTTAATTAGAAATTAAACTAATCAATAATTTAGTGTAAAAACTTAGGAAGAGGGATCAAGGTGGATATAGTTAGAGGTGTCATCAATAATAGTCGTGCAACAGAATCATTGATAAAAGAGTTAGAGAAAGGCGATATTGACGGTACTTTATACTTAGGGTATCCGCTACGAGCCATGGATGAGTTACAAACTAGTTTGGATGCAATGCTAGTATCGCAAACATATGGATTAATTGTATTCTCTTTCAATTTAGTCGATTCTGAAAATGATCGAGATGAGTTGTTTTATCAGATTGAATATACATTTAGAAAGTATCCTCAATTAAGAAATAAGCGAAATTTGGCTTTTTCTCCTAAAGTTTGGACCTACACAGTAGAAACCAGAGATGTAACAAATGAAGATGAATCTAATCCTGCTAATATTATTTCTAAACTAGAAAGTAATAAAGAGGAATTAAGTGATGAAGTATATCGTAATTTAGTTTCAGCGCTTCAAAAAGTTAGTACATTTAAGTCTGTTCCCATAAGAAACATAAGCAGAATAGATTCAAAAGGAGCTAAGATTGCTAAAATTGAAAAGGCGATAGCCAATCTGGATCAGTGGCAAAAAAAAGCTGCATTTGAAAATCCTGAAGGTATACAGAGAATAAGAGGATTAGCCGGTTCTGGTAAAACGGTTGTGTTAGCAATAAAAGCGGCCTACTTACATTTTCAATATCCCGATTGGAATATTGCTGTTACATTTTATACACAAAGTTTAGCACAACAGTTCAAAAGAATGATAAATGCATTCTATAGAGAATATACAGACGAAGGAATCAATGAAGATAGGCTACATATTTTGCATGCATGGGGGAACAGTACTACAGAGGGGATTTATTCTACAATATGTAAAAATCTGGGGATTATTCCTGAGACATACAACTTAGCACTTCAGAGGTACGGTAGGGGAAATGAGTTTTCAGGCATTATTGATACAGTATATAATTTAATTAATGATGATGTTGAAAAGTATGATGCGATTTTAATTGATGAAGCTCAAGATATGCCTGCTAATTTTTTTAAGCTTTGCTACAGACTAACTAAAGATTCTCATAAGATTGTTTATGCATACGATGAACTGCAAAATCTAAGTACAGAGTCTATGCCTAATCTAGGGGAAATGTTTGGAACTCGAGAAGACGGAACTCCCATTATTAGTTTAGAAAACGAATCTAATAAACCCTTAAAAGATATTATGTTGCCAGTTTGTTACAGAAACACAAGGTGGGCATTGACTCTCGCACATTCATTGGGTTTTGGAATATATAGAGAACAGATGGTACAGTTTTTTAATAATAGTCAGCTATGGACTGATATTGGTTATTCTATTGTTGACGGGAGTTTAGAGGAAAAACAAAAGGTTAGTTTAAGAAGAAGCGATGATTCTTCTCCAGAATATTTTAATGAATTATTAGATGCAAATGATTCTATAAAAGTTATTCCCGCCTTTGAATCTAGTGCTAAGCAGTATGAGTGGATTGCTGAGCAAATAGAAAGAAATATTACGGATGATGAATTGAATCCAGAGGATATTATGGTTATTTTTCCTGATGCTTATTCCTCCAAGAAAGAATACTTTAAATTGATTGACTATTTAGAAAGAAGAAATATAGGTAGCAATCTAGCTGGTATAACTACTCAAAGGGATGTCTTTTTTATGAAAGAAAATATAACTTGTTCTAGTATATACCGTGCTAAAGGAAATGAATGTGCAATGGTTTATATTGTTAATTCAAATCAGTGTTACTCAGGTAGTGAATTAATTAAAAAGAGGAATGCTCTATTTACAGCTATTACAAGATCAAAAGCTTGGGTCACAGTTTGTGGTGTAGGTGAAGAGATGACGGGGCTTTTTAATGAAGCACAAGAATGTATTAATCGTGATTTTAAATTAAATTTCACTGTACCGACAGATGAAGAAATATCTAAAATGAGAAGAGTTCATAGAGAATTAACAGCAGAAGATAAAGAAGCATTTGATTTGATTAAAAAATTGAAAAAATTGAAATCTAAAGGCGTATTAGATGATAAATTATTACATGAATTGAGTGATTTAGTTGAGTAATAAAATACCAAAAAAACAAAAAATGTTTCCAAATGAGGTGGAGGAACATTTTGAGCAAATGGTAAATACTATAAAAATACTTGAGCTTTCAGGTTTAGTAAAGCTATACATTCCACCGGAGAAGACATCTTCTTTTGATAATTCCAAACAACAATATAAATATGAGATCTGTTGGAAAAACGATGCCCCAGGTGTAAATGAAAAAAATTTTTTAAGTTTGCAAGCCTATAGTATAGTTGCTTCTCGACGCAGTTTTCAAATTGTACTGTTTGATAATAGTTTAGTGAGGTGTGCAATGTCTTTTGATAGTGAAGGGGTCTTGATTTCGCAAAATTTTGCCTACCTCCCCTGTCCTATAGAATGCTTCTCGAATGAAGATATGGAAATTGATGAAATTATTGATAGTATTGAAGTAGGTCTACTTTACACGGATACGTTATTAATGCGAACTACTGTTAGATTTGATTATGATTCTACCAACGATAATGAGAATCACCCAGCAAATCATGTACATTTACAAAGTCCGGGGACTAGAGTATTAACGAATGGTCCCATGTGTTTCAATAAATTTATAAAACATATTATTGAAGTTTTTTACCCTGCTTCTTACTTTCTGAAAAAATCTATACTAAAGAAAGAACAATATGAATTGCTAAAAAGATTAGAGTTCATTGAAGTGAAAAAGGAAAGTTCGTCTGTAAAAAAATACCAACTCTCCTCAAAGTATATATTATAGCAGATTGGTGATTACGGACTATGGACTTCCTTAATACTTAAACTAATACTTTTAAAATAAAGGAAGGGGAGAGGGGGTTCAAGTATTTGGACTTGGGTTTAAAACGTCCCTCCTCCTGTAAATAATATAAAAAGAAAGGAACAAGGGCTCCGTATCTTCTAAACTGAACACGAAGCTACAAACCTTATTAATTACTATGATTCAACTGATCGTCAGTGCATTTATTGAAAAAGATAAGGCTGGAGCAGTCGTCGAAGTCTTATTTGCTAGTAACCATCACGAAAAAGTGAAAGCTAAGTATGAAGAGCTGGTTGATCAATATCCTGAAAACTATTTAGCTATCTATAATCTTCCGCTAGATACGGATTTGAATACACTGGATCATTATCCATCTGTGTGGATTGGAAAAGAAGGGTTTGAATAAAGTGACTGTCGGTTGCTAACTGATGTGAAACATCAAAAGAATAGAATTTAAAAATGAGAAAGGACAGCAGGTTACATTAATTTGAGCCTAAACATCTAATCTTTGATAAAATAAACTAAAGTAACAAAGGTGTTCGTATTTGCAAAAAATGAATTTTGACTACAAGTTTAGTTCATTCGTCAAAACCGGTGAATGTTATTCCATCGAAAAACAAAGCAATGATAATTATATATACGGGAAATAGAAGCGAAGCACAATCGCAAAATGGGACACATTATGGTGTATACAGAAGATGCGGATGAGTTTGGGGAAGGAGTGGAATTTTAGTGGGAACGATTATAGAATTATGTGCTAATAATTTAACGTTGGACTGGGGGAAAAATAATTATTATAAAGCCCATTCCTGGCTATTTTCAGAGGATGATAGATTTGAGGAGAAGTTTACTAACTATAATTTCTATAATGGGGGGTTAGCTATTTTCGATAATTTAGAGAACGTAAAATTCAGGTTAAATAATTTAGGTTATTCATTAGATGAAACTAAAAAACGACTTGAAGATCAAATTAATATTTGGCGTAGAGTACATGTTTTTCCCGAAATAACTCAACTAATAATGAATTACATTAGTTCAATTAATCTTGATGATATGACAGATCTAACTATTCAAGAAGAATCTAAGTGCTTTGGTGAAGATGATGTGTATCATTGGCTTGCAAAAAAGATAGAAGCCGATCCTATTTATATTACAGAAAAAAATAAGTTGATAGCTAATCTAGAAAATTCTGAGGATTATTTTGATGATATAGAAGGATTTTTTTTTGAAAAATTAGATAGATATATTTTCTTACGTTTGTTATGTGAAAACCAATTTAATTTGGATAAAGAATTGAAATGGTTCTGTCATGATATTATAGAGTCGGGTTGGGCTTCAAAGGAAGATATACAATACTTTGATAATAAATATTTTGTTATTGAACATAATAAATTGTATGGGAAATTAAATAGATACGCCATTAAACAAGATAAGATTGACGATAAAGTATCACAATTTGATAGTTGGTTAAGGAGGAAAGGACTACCACAAAATAGAAATTATCAGAGAGAAAATTTAAGTACAGATACTTTAACACCAATAAGATATACAACTCCGACTTTTATACGGAATATAATTCATCATCCTGAGAATACTAATAATACTTTTAATGATGGTGATTTAAAAGAATCAATTAATTCGATGCTTGGTTTAATTAAGCAAAATGGTATAAATTTAATTTGAAGGAGAATACAATGATAGGCTATTCTTTTCAGCTTAATCTAATAACTGGAATGATTAGAAGCGAAGCATGTGTCTGATTTAACGATTTCGTAAATTGAGCTGGATATTGAATTCCATAAAGATGAGCTAGTTTAAAATTGTTTTCGAGTATTGATAGGGGTAGTCTTAGCAAACTTTCAAGTTATTACTTCAATGAATAAACGAATGAACATCGTTAGTAACCATCTGAAAGTATCATAAAAAAACCGCCTGTCAGAGCAAAGAGAAATTTAGATAAAGAGCAAAGATAGTTGTGTTAATCAAATTGAATACGGAATACTTTGTATCTGTAATAATAGAAAGGAATGGGCACCAGTTTTACTGAATTAAACTCGGTCGGAAAGCTTGGAATAAATTAGCATATTCATTTCTAAATACTAAAGAAATTAAATTTAAAAACAGAAAGGAACAAGAGCTCACGTATTCACCAAAACTGAATACGGGCTACGGACTTGATTAATTCTTATGATTCAACTTATTGTCAACGCATTTGTTGAAAAAGAGAAGACGGGGGCAGTCGTCGAAGTCTTGTATGCTAGTAGCGATCACGAAAAGGTGAAAGCTAAGTATGAAGAATTAGTTGCACAATTTCCTGAAAACTATTTAGCTATTTATGATTTGCCGATGGATACGGATTTGAATACACTAGATCACTATCCATCAGTGTGGATTGGGAAAGAAGAATTTGAGTAGGAGAACTTAGTATATGGGGATATTTAGTTTTGGGAAGCCTAAAGATGAAGTTCTGGAAAATAAAATTCAAAGATTAAACCAAGAAATCGAATTAAAGAAAAAGAGTTTAGATGAATTAAAGTTTCAAATACAAACTGCTAAGGAAATTTATTCTTTGAACGAAGAATTAGTGAATAAACGGAGTGAACTTGATCGTTTAAACTATGAAATTTCTCTAGCAAATGATGACTTAAGCTTACAAGAATTTGGCTTTTTTAATCGGCAATATAAATTCACTGATTCACTTCAATACAAAGAAGCTTTAGAAAATATTAGACTTCAGGAAAAAGAACTTGTTAAAAATGATAAGGCCGCAAAGATTATTTGGACATACACTTTTAACAATAGTGAAAAAAAGGGTCGTGCAATTCAAAATAAATTAAAAAAGGTGGCAATTCGAGGTTTTAATGGAGAAGCAGATGCCTTACTAGTAAAAACAACGCCTGCTAATGTTGAAAACAAGAAGACCGCGCTTATACGATCGTTTGATCAGCTGAATAAAATTTATGCTAGTAATGGTGTGGAGATCACTCCAGAATATTTACAACTGAAATTGCTTGAATTTCAAGTAGCTGTTGAGTACGAGCTTCAAAAGCAAGAAGAAAAAGAGTTGCTTCGTGAACAAAGAGAAAAGGAACGAGAAGATAAAAAACTTCAAGCCGAGATTAAAGCGAAACGAAAGCAATTAGAAAAAGATAGAGATCACTTTAAAAATATGGTTGCCAAGGTAACAGAGTTACTGAAAGAAGCAAAAAATGATGAAGTAGGTGAACTCAGACGCCAATTGACTGAATATCAGGATAAACTATCTGAATTAGATGAAATTGAAGAAGACATTGATTACCGAGAAGGTCATGCAACAGCAGGATATGTGTATGTGATATCTAACATAGGTTCTTTCGGTGAAGATGTTTATAAAGTTGGAGTTACTCGTCGTTTAGAGCCATTGGAACGCATCAGAGAATTAAGTAGTGCTTCTGTACCTTTTCAATTTGATGTCCATGCTTTGATTTTTAGTGAAGAAGCCTTTGCTTTAGAAACAGAGCTACATAATCAACTTGCTAACTATAAAGTAAATAAGGTAAATGGACGAAAAGAATATTTCAAAGTTCCATTTGAAAAAATAAAAGAACTTTTGGATAAACACGAAGAGTTGACTGTAGAATTAAATGAGAATGCTGAAGCGTTTGAATATAGACAAACCAAAGCTATTGAAGATAAACAGTTATTGCAAAACGACTTTTAGTCGTTAAACGGATGTTTCATGCCGTGGGGAAAGCGGTAGCGACGGAAATCTTGAGACTTCAGGCTCAAGATTTAGTCATGAGATTCTGGAGGAAGCTGCTGACGTCCGCTCCACTTAAGTGAAACATCAAAAGAAAGGAAAAGAAAACAATGATCGAACGTTACTCTCGCCCAGAAATGGCGAACATTTGGACTGAAGAAAATAAATACCGTGCTTGGCTTGAGGTGGAAATCTTGGCTGACGAAGCATGGGCTGAGTTGGGAGAAATCCCTAAGGAAGATGTGGCTTTGATTCGTGAAAAAGCGGATTTTGACATCGACCGTATTCTTGAAATCGAGCAACAAACTCGCCACGATGTGGTGGCTTTCACACGTGCGGTTTCTGAAACTCTTGGCGAAGAGCGCAAGTGGGTTCACTATGGTTTGACTTCTACTGACGTGGTCGATACAGCCTATGGTTACCTCTACAAACAAGCCAACGACATCATCCGTCGAGACCTTGAAAACTTCACCAACATCATCGCTGATAAAGCAAAAGAACACAAGTTCACGATTATGATGGGTCGTACCCACGGTGTGCACGCTGAGCCTACAACCTTTGGTCTTAAATTGGCGACTTGGTACAGCGAAATGAAACGCAACATTGAGCGTTTCGAGCACGCAGCTGCTGGTGTGGAAGCTGGTAAGATTTCTGGTGCGGTTGGGAACTTTGCCAACATCCCACCATTTGTTGAAAAATACGTCTGCGACAAGCTTGGTATCCGTGCTCAAGAAATCTCTACACAGGTGCTTCCTCGTGACCTCCACGCTGAGTACTTTGCGGTTCTTGCCAGCATCGCAACTTCTATCGAGCGTATGGCAACGGAAATCCGTGGTCTTCAAAAATCTGAACAACGTGAAGTGGAAGAGTTCTTTGCCAAAGGTCAAAAAGGGTCTTCAGCAATGCCTCACAAACGTAACCCTATCGGTTCTGAAAACATGACAGGTCTTGCGCGTGTTATCCGTGGGCACATGGTAACAGCTTATGAAAACGTAGCCCTTTGGCACGAACGTGATATCTCTCACTCATCAGCAGAGCGGATTATCGCACCAGACACAACTATCTTGATTGACTACATGCTTAACCGTTTTGGAAACATCGTTAAGAACTTGACGGTCTTCCCTGAAAACATGATTCGCAACATGAACTCTACATTTGGTCTTATCTTTAGCCAACGTGCGATGTTGACCTTGATTGAGAAAGGGATGACCCGTGAGCAAGCTTACGACCTTGTTCAACCTAAGACAGCTCAATCATGGGATAACCAAGTCGACTTCAAACCACTTCTTGAAGCAGATCCAGAGGTGACATCACGCCTCACTCAAGAAGAAATCGATGAAATCTTCAACCCAACTTACTACACCAAACGGGTGGATGAGATCTTCGAACGCATCGGTTTGGGTGACTAACCGCAACTAAAAACGGGAATTTGAAAAATAGACGAAAAGAGGCTGGGACAAAAGTCCTAGCCTCTTTTCGTCTTTGGATTATCGAGCAAGACGCAGTGGTTGAGTGAGCTCTACTAGGCTGATTTCATCAGCTTTTACAGCCCTACTCAACTGTGCGGAGGTGGGACGACG
>NZ_JAPJPF010000021.1 GCF_030825805.1 Streptococcus sp. | reverse complement strand
ACAGATTTTTATTTTTGAAAAATCTGTCTTTTTTGCACAAGATTTCTTGTAAAAAAAAAGAAAATCTTTTAAAATATAAAAGACTTGGAGGAATTATGTGCATAAATAAGATTAGTAGTATTTCACCTGTATTAAAAACAAACAATCGAAATGTCAATCAAGAATTTTTTGAAAAGGTCTTAGGAATGAAAACCCTGTTGGAAGATGGGGCTTTATTATCCCTTGGAGATCAATCGAAGACAGATCGCCTCTATTTAGAGGAATCCCCTAGTATGAGAACCCGCAAGGTGGAGGGCCCAAAACGCCTGGCTTGCTTAAAGATTCGCGTGACCAACCCACAAGAAATTGAGTGGCTTCTGGCTCGTGGACATCAAGTTGATCGCCTCTTTAAAGGAAAAAATGGCTATGCCTTTGAAGCCCTTTCGCCAGAAGGAGATCGTATCTTGCTCCATGCGGAAGAGCAAGTGGGCAGTTTAACTGAAATTGAGGAAGTTCCAGATTTTCAAGCGAATGAAGAGTTTACAACCTTGACGGAGTTTTTCGTAGAAAAGATGGTGCTTCGAGTACCTAATGTAGAGACTTCTACAGCTTTCTATCAACAACTACCTGGCTTAGAAGATTATTTAGAGTTAGAAGCATCAGATGGTCCGGACCTTACACTAGCAAATGGACAGACTTGGGACCTTTGTCAGGTCAAGGTCATTTTAGAGCCATTTGTAGCAAGTGAACTAGCCTCCTGCTTTGGAGATCAGGTAACTTTTGTACCAAAAAGGCAACAATTTGTCTTGGTTGAGGATCCAAGCAAGATTGAATGGTGGTTCGAAGCCTAAGCAAGTCTTTGGCTGATTGAAATGAGTGAAGAAAAATGGAAAAAATCATCCAAAAAATTCAAGAGCAAATAGGAGCAGGCATCTACCCAGGTGCCTCTCTTGCTCTCTATCAGAAGGGAAGCTGGCAGGAGTATTACTTGGGACTGGCTGATCCAGCCAAGCAAGAGCCAGTTATTGCCGGCTTGACCTATGATTTGGCCAGTGTGAGTAAGGTCGTCGGAGTTGGAACGGTTCTTGCTTTTCTGGTCCAACAAGGGAAAATCGATATCGATCGTCCCTTAGCTTCCTACTATCCGGATATGGAGCAGACAGAGGTGACCATCCGTCAGCTCTTGACCCATACTTCTGGTTTGGATCCTTTCATCCCCGGACGAGATGACTTGGATGCTGAGGGCTTAAAAGAAGCCCTGCACCGTTTGAAGCTCAAGGACAATCGCCAGTTCCACTATACAGATGTCAATTTTCTTTTATTGGGCTTTCTTCTGGAGAAGTGGTTTGGTCAGGATTTGGCCCAGATTTTTCAGGAGCAAGTTTTTACACCTTGGCAAATGAAGGAGACTACTTTTGGTCCGGTTTCTCAAGCGGTGCCAACCCTTCGTGGCGTTCCAGCTGGCGTCGTCCATGATCCGAAAGCGCGTGTACTGGGAGTCCATGCCGGAAGTGCTGGTCTGTTTTCAACTATTAAAGATATGGAAATATTCTTGGAGCACTACTTACAGGATCCTTTTTCAGAAATCCTCTCCCAGAACTATGCCTTAGAGGAAGGGAAGACGCGCTCTCTGGCCTGGAACCTGGAAGGAGACTGGCTGGACCATACAGGTTATACAGGAACCTTCCTTCTCTATAACCGCAAGCTCCAATTGGCAGCTATTTTCTTATCCAATCGGACCTATGAAAAAGATGATCGGGCCCAATGGATTATAGATCGGAATCAACTCATGGAGCTCATCAAAACAGAAATGGAAGGGACCGGCAAAAATCCTTCCTAAGACGGAGAAAGAAGCGTGGTTTAGCCATCGCTTTTTTCCTTTTTTTATATTAAAATGGAAGGAGAGAAGATTGTATCTAGCAATCTATAGCAGAAAAGAATGAAGATAACTGAGAGACGTATGACGAAATCGATAGGTGTCGGCCAGGCACATAGCAAGATTATTTTAATAGGAGAGCATGCGGTTGTTTATGGCTATCCAGCCATTGCCCTGCCCCTCCTTCACATTCAGGTCACTTGTCAGATTGTACCTGCGGAGCGTCCGTGGGTCCTTTTTGAGAATGACAGCTTATCGATGGCGGTCTACGCTTCCTTAGAGTATTTGGGGATTGAGGAGGCAGCCATCGCTTGCAGGATTGACTCCATGATTCCAGCTCAGCGGGGGATGGGATCCTCGGCTGCTGTCAGTATCGCGGCAATTCGGGCGGTCTTTGATTACTTCAAGCGAGATTTGAGTCAAGAAACCTTGGAAATCTTGGTTAATCGAGCAGAAATGATTGCCCATATGAATCCAAGTGGGCTGGATGCCAAGACTTGCCTAAGTGATCAGCCGATTAAATTCATTCGCAATGTCGGTTTTAGTGAGTTAGAAGTTGATTTGGGTGCCAAGCTGGTCATTGCAGATACAGGTATCCATGGCCATACCAAAGAAGCCATTCAGAAAGTCAAGGACTTGGGAACAGCGGCCCTTGCTAGTTTCCATGAAATCGGGCTCCTTACTGAGCAAGCAGAAAAAGCCCTTGCTCAAAAAGATGCTCCCACCTTGGGACGTATCTTATCAGACTGCCATCATCATTTGCAGGCAGTGGGAGTGAGTTGTCCAGAAGCGGATCAATTGGTGGAATTAGCCTTAGCGAGTGGAGCCTTGGGAGCCAAAATGAGCGGTGGTGGGCTCGGTGGTTGTATCATTGCCCTTGCTGCAGACCAGGAACAAGCAGAAATCATCGCAAAAGAACTAAGAAATAAAGGAGTGGAGGAGTTATGGATCGAAAGCCTGTAAGTGTAAAATCGTATGCCAATATCGCCATTATTAAGTATTGGGGCAAGGAAAACAGTGAAGCTATGGTGCCATCAACTAGTTCCATTTCCTTGACTTTGGGAAATATGTATACAGAGACGCACCTCAGTCCTTTGGGTCCTGAGGCCAAGTCCCATGCCTTCTATATTGATGGTGTCTTCCAAAATGAAGCGGAGCAGGCCAAGATTGGAGCAGTCATCGACCGCTTTAAACCAGAAGGGGAGACAGGCTTTGTGCGGGTTGACACCAGCAATAACATGCCGACAGCTGCAGGGCTTTCTTCTAGTTCCAGTGGTCTATCTGCCTTGGTAAAAGCCTGCAATCGCTATTACCAACTGGGGATGACGCAGGCAGAACAAGCTCAAGCGGCTAAGTTTGCTTCCGGTTCGTCTTCCCGTTCTTTCTTTGGCCCTCTAGCGGCTTGGGACAAGGATACTGGAGAGATCTACCAGGTGGAAACGGATCTCAAACTGGCGATGATTATGCTGGTGTTAAACGACCAACAAAAGATTCTTTCCAGTCGGGAAGGGATGAAGCGGTGCACGGAAACCTCTAGCAATTTCCAAGAATGGATCCGTCAGTCAGCTCAGGATTTCCAAGATATGCTGGCTTACCTAAAGGACAATGACTTTGAAAAAGTAGGGGAATTGACCGAACGGAATGCTCTTCTTATGCATTCTACAACCAAGACTGCTAGCCCATCCTTCTCCTATTTGACGGATAAGAGCTATGAGGCCATGGATTTCGTGCGCTCTCTTCGTAACGAAGGGAAACGGTGCTACTTCACCATGGATGCAGGACCGAATGTGAAGGTTCTCTGTCTAGAAGAGGATCTGGACCAGTTTGTTCCACTTTTTGAACAAGACTACCGTATCATTGTTTCCAAGACCAAGGATCTATCCTATGAAGAATAAGAAAGCAGTTCGAGCAGGTGGGAAGCTGTATATCGCTGGGGAATATTCTATCTTAACCCCGGGACAAACAGCCATTATTCAGTTTATTCCCATTTACATGCAGGCAGAAATTCAACCGTCATCTACTTATCGGATTCAGTCGGACATGTTTTCCTTTGCGGTTGATTTGGCTCCGCAGGCAGACTATGCCCTGATCCAAGAAACCGTGCATCTAATGAACGCCTACCTCCAGTCACAAGGAGTGGCACTTGCTCCCTTTGATTTACGTATTGGGGGGAAATTTGAGCGAGAGGGTAAGAAATTCGGAATTGGCTCTAGTGGCAGTGTGGTCTTGTTGACCCTCAAAGCCATGGCAGCTCTTTATGATTTTCCCCTGTCAGCAGATTTGCTCTTTCGTTTGGCCTGTTTGGTCTTGATTCGACGTGGAGATAATGGGTCCATGGGAGACCTAGCTTGTATTGCCTATGAAAGATTGGTTAGCTACCGCTCTTTTGACAGACGGGCACTGGCTGAGCAATTACAAGATCAGGATTTAAACCAGATCTTAGCCCTGGATTGGGGATATGAAATCCTGCCTCTTGCCCCTCAGTTGTCCTATACTTTTTTAGTAGGCTGGACCCAGGAACCTGCTATTTCAAGAGACTTGATTAACCAGGTTCGTTCAGCTATTGATCCTGTCTTCTTAGAGGGGACGGAGCAGGCTGTACAAGACCTCTTAGTGGCCTTTCAAGAGGCAGACCGAGACTTGGCCTGGTCTTCTATCAGTCGGGCTAGTGACTTACTTCGATCTCTCAATGAGGTGATTTATACCAAAAAACTGGCCCAATTAAAGAGTGCAGAAGAGGGACTAGCGGTCATTGCAAAATCCAGTGGCGCTGGAGGAGGAGATTGTGGGATCGCCCTCGCATTTGAGGAGGCTGCTGCCCAAACAATCGTCAGACGCTGGCAAGAAGCAGGGATTGATTTATTATATGCAGAAAGGATGGGAGAGTATGACGACCAACCGAAAGGATGAACATATTCGCTTGGCCTTGGAGCAAACTCCAGGTTACAATAGCTTTGATGAGGTTGAGTTGATTCATTCCTCTTTACCAAGGATCGATTTAGATCAGGTGGATTTGACGACCCATTTTGCGGGTCGTGATTGGGACTACCCTTTTTATATTAATGCCATGACAGGTGGCAGTGCCAAGGGGGGAGACATCAATCGGAAGTTAGCCCAGGTGGCAGAAGCCTGTGGCATTCTCTTTGTGACGGGGTCCTATAGTGCAGCTTTAAAAGATCCTCAGGACAGCTCCTATCGAGTCAAGGACCTTTATCCGGACCTTCTCTTTGCGACCAATATCGGGATTGACAAACCGCTTGAACTGGGCTTACAGACGATTGAGGAGACCCAGCCTCTCTTTCTCCAACTCCATGTCAACCTCATGCAGGAACTTCTCATGCCTGAAGGGGAACGAAGCTTTAGAAACTGGCAAGACCATTTAGCAGACTATGCAAAGCAATTACCAGTACCGTTAGTGCTAAAAGAGGTCGGTTTTGGTATGGATGCCAGAACTATCCAAAGAGCCATCGAACTAGGTGTCAGGACCGTTGATATCTCTGGTAGAGGCGGGACCAGTTTTGCCTATATCGAAAATCGTCGGGGAGGCAATCGTTCCTATCTCAATGACTGGGGACAAACAACAGTCCAAGCCTTGCTTGGAGCTCAACCATTGATGGATCAGGTCGAGGTTCTCGCCTCTGGTGGCGTTCGTCATCCCTTGGATATGATCAAGGCACTGGTTCTAGGAGCCAAGGGGGTCGGTCTTTCTCGGACCATTTTAGAATTGGTAGAGACACAGCCGATTGAAGAGGTCATCGCCCAAGTCAATGCTTGGAAAGAGGATTTGCGCCTGATCATGTGTGCTCTTTCTTGTCAGACACTTGCCGATTTGAGAAAGGTTCCCTACCTTCTTTACGGACGAGTAAAAGAAGGACACGAACAAATCTCTTCCATCCATGATTAACTTGAAGAAACTAGCAAAAATCCCTCCGTTTACACGGAAGGATTTTTTACTTACTTTGACGAATTTCCTCTAAAACAGCTTGGGCTTTTTCCAGGTTAAAGGGTTTGTCCTCTAGCAATGCTTGCACCACCGGAGCCACCTCTGACGGAGTAGCTCCAGCAAGTAGGGCGAGTGACTTAGCCTGGAGTTTCATATGCCCATGTTGAATACCGGTGCTGACCAAGGCCTTAAGCGCTGCAAAGTTTTGAGCTAGGCCAACGGATACAATAATCCGTGCAAGAGTCTGGGCGTCAGGATTTCCAAGTAGTTCATGAGCCACTTGAACACTTGGATTGAGTCCGATGGAGCCTCCCTTGGTAGCGATAGGCATGGGAAGGGTCAGCTGACCTTCTAGGACTTGCTGTTCTGGATGATCCATCCAGTTAGATAGTCCTAGAGCTTGTCCGGATCGACTGGCATAGGTATGGCCACCTGCTTCAATCGCCCGCCAGTCATTTCCAGTTGCTAAGACGACAGCATCGATGCCATTGAAAATTCCCTTGTTGTGAGTCGCTGCTCGATAAGGATCAACAGCCGCTAATTGACTGGCCAGAGCTATTTTCTGAGCAATTTCGGCAGCTTCCTTGGGATCACGACTGAGAAAGCGGTAGTCTATGTGACACCTTGCAGTGACGAGGGCATCTGTTGCTAGGTTGGACAAAATAGCCATTAAGCCTTGGCCCCCGGATAACTCTTCTAAAGGGTCGACCAGAGCTTCCAACATGGTGTTGAGCATGTTAGCCCCCATGGCTTCTTTTGGATCAACGGATAGGTAGCAAATGAGAAAGTCACCTTTCACCTCTGTCCAGAGATCTCGTGCCCCACCTCCCCGTTTAACGATGGAAGGATAGGCTTGATTGGCCAGTTGGAGCAGTTCTTCTTTAGCTTCTGTAATCGCCTGACTGGCCTTTTCTTTATTGCTGACATCATAGAGAGCCACTTGCCCAATCATTTGACGCTTGTGAACCTGGGTCTGAAACCCACCTGAACGCTTGATCAACCCTGCAGCATAAGAAGCAGCAGCAATGACAGAGGGTTCTTCCGTCACCATTGGGACTTGGATTTCCTGACCATCTACCTGGAAGCCAGGAGCTAGACCAAAGGGTAAAGCCAAGGTGCCGAGGACGTTTTCGACCATTTCATTGGCAAGAGAAAGGGGCAATGTTTCATTGTCCCTTACTGTTTGTAGACTTTCTTCTGAAAGGAGTCCGGCCTGAGCCAGTTTCTCGATGCGCTCTGCTGGACTTGCTTTTGAAAAACCAGTTAATTTAACCATGGTGTTCTACCTTTACATAGGTTCGTTGGTGTTCGTTGATTTCTGATAAGGCATAGGTTTGATCTTGGTAACCTTGGAAGGTTTGATTGCCTTCAGCATCTAATTGTGCCTCTTCGAAGAAGATCTTCTCATATTCGTCAATCGTAAGAGCTTTTCGCTGATCCAATTCTGCCATACGGTTTGGATGGAGCATTTGCTCAAATCCTTCGACCAAGTGAGCACTAAAAATCTCAGCGACTGCACCACTTCCATATCCATAGAGGGCAATGCGATCGCCAGCCACTAGTTGAGGCTGATTCTCTAAGAGAGAAAGCAAACCTAGGAAGAGGGAACCCGTATAGATATTCCCAACCTTTTGGCTGTAGAGAATGGATTGTTCAAAATTGTATTGCAATTGGGCTTGTTTCTCAGGAGAAAGACTCTTGTCAAGAATCTTTTTTAAGCCCTTGAGGGCGAGCTTGGGATAAGGCAGGTGGAAGCAGACCGCCGCAAAATCATCCAAGGTTAAGCCAGTCCGTTTTTGATACTCTGTCCAAGTTGTTTTCAAGCAATCCAAGTACTGTTGGGTCGAATAAATCCCATTGACAAAGGGTGTGCTGGAATAGTTGGGACGCCAGAAATCCATGACGTCACGGGTCTGAGCAACATTATCATCATTAAAGGCTAGGATACGTGGATTCTGCGTCACCAGCATAGCGACAGATCCAGCTCCTTGAGTCGGCTCTCCAGGGGTGTCGATCCCATATTTTGCAATATCGCTGGCAATGACCAAGACCTTGCTCTGTGGGAATTTTTCAACATGAAGTTTAGCATAGTCCAAAGCGGCAGTGGCAGCATAGCAGGCTTCCTTCATTTCAAAGCTCCGAGCAAAGGGTTGGATTCCTAGGAGACCGTGAACGAAAACAGCAGCAGCCTTACTCTGATCAATTCCTGACTCGGTCGCCAGGATGACCATATCGATTTCTTCTTTTTCTTCTTCGGTTAAAATACTATGGCTGGCACTTGCTCCAAGTGTGACGATATCCTCTGTAATAGGGGCAATACTTAGTTCTTTCAATAAGAGCCCTTTACTGAGTTTTTCTGGATCAGTATTTCGAGCAGCCGCTAGCTCACTTAAGCGCAAGACATACTGGCTGGTCGCAAATCCAATCTTATCAATACCGATTGTCATAAATAACCTCTTTTAATTTGATATCTACTAGTATATTTCGTTACTATTTTACCATATTTGAGAGCAAAACTCCCTTGAAAAAGCCAGATCCGTATGGAAATCATTCTTAGGACCGAGGTGGTCAAGGGGATTGTTTGAAAAAGAGCGGATGAAAATCAAAAGAGGCTGGGACAAAAGTCCTAGCCTCTCAATTGTCTTTGGATTATCGAGCAAGACGCAGTGGTTGAGTGGGCTCTACTACGCTGATTTCATCAGCTTTTACAGCCCTACTCAACTGTGCGGAGGTGGGACGATGAAATCGAATTCTAACGAATGACCGATTTCTGTCTCACTCTCTTCAACTGTTAGGCTTGCTTATCCTTCTTAGGGTTCCTCATAACCCGTGTGAAGAGTTCTTTACATTTATCTTCTAGAACCCTTTCGTAGAAGACGATGATAGCGATGTATACAATCAGAAAGTTCAAGGTCAGAAAGAACAAGTCAAATGAATTGCGTGCATAGTTAGTTGCTTCTAGATAGGAGTTGATTGCTCCTAAAATCCCCCAAGGAAGATACTTGATATACTTGCTTACCATGATGCAACACCTCGCATACTCTAAAGGATTTGTTTTTTCACTATCATTGTATTCCTTTTAAATAAAAATGCAAGCGATTACACTTATAAAATTTGAAAAACCAATGCTAGTTGGCATTGGTCATTTTTCTTTTTTGGTAGCGTTGGTAGGAATGGTAGAGTTTCAAGATGACAGATCCGCTAGCCATCCCGATAGAGATGACCAAGGCCAGAATAACAACCAGAGTCACGCTGGTCACTGCCTGGCGATATTGGCCACTAACAAAGAAATAGGTGGTCCGATAGGAAATATATCCAGGAACCAAGGGAGCAAGAATAGCCAGCATAAAGACAACGACAGGCGTCTTATAGATAATACTTAAAATTTGACTGATACAAGAACCCACAATCGCTGCAATAAACGTCGCGATAATAACATTGGTAGGTCCTTTCAAGATATAGTAGAGCAACCAAATAGCCATCCCTAAAATTCCTCCAGGGATTAGCATGGAACGTTGCACGTTGAGGACGATTAAAAAGGTAATGATGGCAATCAAACTTGCCACCGCTTGGATTAAAAATTCGATTAGGTTCATGATTCTATTTCATAAGGACAAGAGCGACGGTCGTTCCGGCACCAAGGGCAAGAGTAATGAGCAGGGTCTCAAAGAGTTTACTCATCCCCGAGTTGAGGTGGTTGTTCATCAGATCCCTGACGGCATTGGTCATGGCAATCCCAGGAACGAAAGGCATGACACAACCGGCAATAATGAGATCGGTATTGGAAGGAAAACCACTATATTGAGACCAAATATGGGCCAAAAAGCCAAAGACAAAGGCTGCCGCAAAAGCAGTGGCAAAAGGGATGCGCACGTATTTCTCAACGACTAGAGAGAAAGCAAAGGCAAAGACGGTCGCAATACCTGCTCCTATCGCATCATAAAAATTCCCGCCAAACATAATGGAGAAAAAAGGGGCACTAAGAGTTGCCGCGATGGTTAACTGGAGATTGGTATAAGGGACTGCCTTCTGCTTCAATTGGATCAAGGCTTGGTAGGCTTCTTCGAGATTGATGTGCCCAGAGACTAATTGGCGAGAAATCTGATTGACATCACAGACCTTCTCGATATTGTAATTGGTCCGCAGGATCCGCTTCATCCGCGTGATATTGGCATTTTCGATTGAAAAGAAAATAGCGACTGGCATCGCTAAGGCATTGCAATCATCGATTCCTTGAGAATGAGCAATCCGGATCATGGTATCCTCCACCCGATGGATTTCAGAACCACTCTCTAAAAGGAGGGTTCCTGCCAACATGAGGACGTCAATCACGCGGTCCATATCTTTAGACGCTTCCATTGTTCTTCCTGTTCTGTTAATAGATTGTCTCCATTATATCAAAATTTCACTGATTTGTACTAGTGTTACCACGGATTTAGTCAAGACAGGACAAGAAAAAACCAGCCGTTTCCGGCTGGTTTGAAAAATCTATTTGAATCTTAGCTCAATGCATCGTCCATAGAAAGAACTTCGTGGAAGACACGTTGTGTCAATTCAGTTTTTTGTTCTGGAGTGAGGTATTTAGTGTTTACACAGTATCCAGAGATACGTACGATAACATCTTCACCGCTCATGATCTTTTCGTAAACGTCTGACAAGTCCATAACGTTCAAGTTAACGTGTTGTCCACCGTTTTCGAAGTATCCATCAAGGATAGTTACCAAGTTGTCTACTTGTTCGTCACGAGTTTTACCAAGAGCACGTGGTGATACTTGAGTTGTCAATGAGATACCGTCAGCTGCGTAACCAAAGTCAAGGCTAGCAAGTGAGTTCAAGTTTTGCAACCATCCACCTTTAGCTTTGTTAGATGGGTTAGCACCTGGTGAGAAGAATTCCAATTTAGACATGTTCACAGAACCATCTTCGTTGAGGTATACCCCTTTGTGGACTGGTGAGTTACCAGTTTGTTTAGAGTAAGCAACGTTAGAAGTGATGGTAAGAAGTGACACAGTTGCTTCAGCGTTCTTGTAAAGCTTGTGGCTGCGAAGACGAGTAGTGTAAGCTTCGATCAACCATTCTGCCAATTCGTTAGAACGTGGGTCATCTTCACCCCAACGTGGGTATTCACCGATTGTTTCGTAATCGTAGATGTAGCCATCTTCGTCACGGATTGGTTTAACAGTAGCGTATTTGATTGCTGACAAAGTATCAACAGTGTTAGCGAATCCACAGATACCGAATCCCATGTTAGCGCGTTGGTGAGTTGGCAAGAAGGCCATTTGAACTGCTTCGTAGTTGTACTTATCAGTCATGTAGTGGATGATGTTCAAAGCATCTACATAAGTGTCAGTCAACCAGTCAAGAGATTTTTCAAAGTTTGCTTTAACAGATTCGAATTCAAGAACTTCGTCACGGATAGGATCGATGTCAAATACTTTGTAGTCTTTATGAACATCGTCGTAACCACCGTTCAAACCAGTAAGAAGAGCTTTAAGAACGTTTACACGAGCACCGAAGTATTGGATGTTGTGGCGTTGTTCTTCGTTTTCTGGGTCAAGTGGAGATACACAACATGAGATACAGCTCATTTCACCGTATCCGTCTTTAGCCATAGTAGTTACACCTTCGTATTGGATAGAAGAGTGTTTGTGGCTCATGTGCATACAGTAGCGACGGAAGCTGTATGGTAATTTGTCAGTCCAAAGAACTGTCAAGTTTGGTTCTGGAGAGTTACCGATGTTGTCCAAAGTGTTCAAGAAACGGTAGTCCATCTTAGTAACACGGTGACGTCCGTCGTTACCCATACCAGCCATAGAAGTTGTGATGAAGGTTGGGTCACCTGAGTACAATTGGTCGTAAGCTTTTGTACGAGCAAATTTAACAGTACGCAATTTCATAACGAAATCGTCAACGAATTCTTGGATTTCTGATTCAGTGTAAGTACCACGAGCCAAGTCACGTTCAGCGTAGATATCCAAAACGATTGGCACACGTCCAAGAGAAGTAGCAGCACCGTTGATCACACGGCAGACAGCCATGAAGGCGATGTTTGTCCATTGGATTGCTTCTTTTGTATCGAAGGCAGGACGACGTACGTCTACACCATAAAGGTCACCCAATTTAACAACTTCTTGAAGTGCTTGGTATTGAAGGTTTACTTCTTCACGAAGACGGATTGATTCTTCATCGATTTCAGTAATCGCGTTCCAGTCGTTTGCTTTTTCAGCCATCAAGTAGTCAGCTCCGTAAAGGGCCAAACGAGCATAAACCCCGATGATACGTCCACGTGAGTATGCATCTGGAAGACCAGTTACTGTGTGAGCGTGACGTGCACGACGGATGTTTGTAGTATAAGCACGGAAGATACCGTCGTTAACTGTTGTTACATATTTAGTGAAGATTTCATGCACAGCTGGATCTGGCTCATATCCATTTTCTTTCAAAGTAGTTTCCGCCATACGGATACCACCACGAGGCATGAAGTTCAATTTGAACAATTCATCATTTTGGATACCGAAGATGACTTCGTTTTCTTTGTCGATATATCCAGCTGCGATATCAGCGATAGATGTTGGACGGTTATCGTATGGGAAACGAGTTTCTTCGTAGTGTGCTTTTGTTTCTTCAACAATCTTCTTGATGTGAAGTGAACGTTCTGTTGGGCCAGCTAGGAAGCTTTCGTCTCCATCATATGGAGTGTAGTTAGCTTGTACAAAGCGTGAGACACTGGCTCTTTCTTTCCAGTCTTCACCTTGGAAGCCTTCCCAGGCTTTGTCAAAAATGTCTTGTGCTTCAACAACTGTTTTAACAACCATGTTTAAATCCTCTTTTGTCTTTCTAGCAACAAATCTGTTGCACTTACAATAGTAGTATACCATATGGAAATCGGTTTCACAAAGGGAATAGCAAAAAGATTTTGGATTCTTTTATAATACAGAAGGGGATATATGGATAAACTGTATTATATTTTTGTCTTGGGAGAAGTGAAAATTAGTAGGAAAAAATCGTTGATAGGGATATAATGAAAGAGGAGGTTGCCCATGCTCATATTTCCTTTAGTCAATGATACGAGCCGTAAAATCATTCATATCGATATGGATGCCTTTTTTGCGTCCGTTGAAGAGCGTGACCATCCTGAATTGAAGGGAAAGCCTGTCATTATTGGCCATGATCCCCGTTTGTCTGGCGGAAGAGGAGTGGTGTCGACTTGTAATTACGAAGCCAGAAAATATGGTGTCCATTCGGCTATGAGTTCCAAAGAGGCCTATGAACGGTGTCCTCAGGCAGTTTTCATCCCTGGAAACTACGAGAAGTACCAGGCAGTCGGTCTCCAAGTCAGAGAAATATTTAAACGCTACACCGATCTGATTGAGCCTATGAGCATTGATGAAGCCTATCTGGATGTGACCAACAATAAGCTTGGTCTTCAGTCTGCTGTCAAGGTAGCTCGCTTGATTCAGCATGCTATTTGGAATGAATTGCACCTAACTGCTTCTGCCGGAGTTTCCTACAATAAGTTTCTAGCAAAAATTGCCAGTGATTACCAGAAGCCTCAGGGACTGACCGTCATTTTACCCGAGCAAGCTCAAGACTTTTTAAGTCAGCTGGATGTTGCTAAGTTTCATGGTGTGGGGAAACGGACAGTGGAGCGACTTCATGATTTGGGAATTTATACTGGTGCAGATCTCTTAGAAGTGCCGGAAATGACTCTCATCGATCACTTCGGTCGTTTTGGTTTTGATCTCTATCGAAAGGCTCGGGGGATTCATAATAGTCCGGTTAAGAGCAATCGCATTCGCAAGTCCATTGGGAAGGAACGCACCTATCGAAAATTGCTGGTGGCCGAGGATGATGTGCTAAAAGAATTAACCAACCTATCTGAAAAGGTAGCGAGCAGTTTGGCCAAGCATCAGAAAATTGGTAAGACCTTGGTGCTAAAGATTCGTTATGCCGATTTTACGACCTTGACCAAGAGACGAAGTTTAGAGGAAGCAACCAGAGACCCTGAAGTCATTCAGAGACTTGCCCAGGAGCTCTACCAGAGCCTAGAAAGTAACTCCTCAGGTATTCGCCTTTTAGGGGTGACCCTCACTAATTTTTCTTCCGAGTCTCAGGAATCATATGCAGGATCTCTAATAGAAGAAACCCCGTAGGTATACTTGACCTACGGGGAATTTTTAGCTAGTTTTTGAAGAACTGTTGAATTTCTTCCTCTGTGAGGCCAATCATGGGATCAATGCTTAAGTAGTTGTCCTCTGTTAATCGATAGCCTTGTTGAGAAGTTGGGGAAGCAGGTGGGTCAGAGTGGTTTTCAATTGAGACAGGCTCCCTTTGGGGCTCAGCTTTTTTAATGGGCTCTTCCAGGTGGACAGGGCTCTGTGAGGCAGAGTCTCTACCTTGAGGAATCCCATCCGAAAAACGCTCAATCAGATAGGTTTTTCGAGCGGTTCCGGTATTCTTTGTCGCAAAGTCAAATGCAGTGTATTCTCCCAGGAGGATGAGTTTGCTTTTCGAACGGGTAATGGCTGTGTAGATCAGATTGCGCTGGAGCATGCGGCGGCTCTGATTGGTCAGAGGAAGGATGACCACAGGAAATTCGCTTCCCTGTGACTTGTGGATGCTCATGGCATAAGCCAGGCGAATCTTGTACCATTCATTGCGGGGGTAGACCAATTCATTGCCATCAAATTGGATGGTGAGTTCATCTTGTTTGGATTCGGTATACTTAGCTGGCAAGAGGTCGGTGATGTAGCCAATATCTCCGTTAAAGACATTGCTTTCGGCATCATTGACCAGGTGGATGACCTTGTCACCATTTCGATACTGACAGTCCAGTGCTTGAAAGAATAGAGCACCCGTTTCTAATGGATTGAGGAGCTCTTGCATGAGACTGTTAATCTGGTCAATGCCTGCAGAACCTCGATACATCGGAGCGAGGACCTGGATGTCTCGAGCCGGAATGCCGTTGCGAAGAGCAGCGCTGGTAATTTTTTCAATCATGGGAGCGATGAGCTCACTCGGTGCTTCAAAGTAGGAACGATCAGGTTTTTTCTCTGTGAAATCAGGAGGCAGTTGGCCTTTGCGAATCTGACTGGCCAAAGTGACGATAGTCGAATCTTCACTTTGACGGAAGATGTGTTCCAGTTTGACTTGAGGGATGCTGGGGATCTGTAGGAGATCGGACAAGACTTGCCCAGGACTCACAGAAGGAAGCTGATCGGCATCTCCAACGATTAAGAGTTTGGTATTGGAGGAGATATTGCTGAGAAGCTGATTGGCCAGCCAAGTATCCACCATAGAGAATTCATCGACAATGACAAAATCCGCATCGAGATAATCATCCAAGTGGCTCGTGTCGTCGTCTCCCGTCATTCCTAAGTGACGATGAATGGTGGCGCTCGGAAGACCTGTCAGTTCACTCATTCGACGGGCTGCTCGACCGGTTGGAGCAGCTAAGAGGATTGGTAATTGAGATTTTTTCCGAAGATCCAATTGGTGCAGGCGGGCATAGGTTCCGATAATTCCATTGATAACGGTTGTTTTCCCTGTTCCTGGTCCACCTGTTAGCACGAAGACCTTTTGCTGGATGGCTTCCCGGATAGCCTTCCGTTGGATGGGATCGTAGTGGATATGGAGATCTTCTTCAATGTCATCGATCGTTTGTTCGATTTTTTCTGCTTCGAAAGATTCTTGCTTTCCTTTTTCTAACAGGCGACCGATATGGCTTCGGATCCCTTCTTCTGCAAAGAAGAGGCTGTTGTTGAAAATCTTAGTGTCAATGTTTTGCACCTTGTCTTCTTCGATGAGACTGGCCAATTCTTGGGCGACGCTGGCTGGATCGAGCTCGACTGGACGAGATGCTTCTAAGAGTTGGATGGTGGCTTGGAGCAATTCTTTGGCTTCAACGTAGGTGTCCCCTGTTTCTAAGGAGAGGGTTAAAAGACTATGAACCAGTCCTGCTCGGAAGCGTTCAGGTGCATCACTGGCAATCCCTAATTCTTCTGCTAATTGGTCGGCAATTTTAAAGCCCATTCCTTGAATATCTTCGACCAGTTGATAAGGAGCTGATTCGACGATTTGCAAGGTTTCTTCCTTGTAGAAATCCTGGATTTGGAAGGCTAGTTTATTAGGGATGCCATAGTTAGCAAGTTGGGCGAGGACGCGTTCCGTACCATAGTTGAGCTGTAGTTTTTCGACAAAGGCCTCGCGATTCTTTTTAGAAAGTCCGGAGATAGAGGCCAGTTTTTCAGGTGCTTGCAGAATTTTATCAATGGTATCCTCGCCATAGAGATCCACGATTTTTTGGGCCGTTTTGAGTCCGATCCCTTTAAAATGGTCGCTAGAAAAGTATTTCACCAAGCCTTTGCTAGTGGGTTTGGCTCGTTCATAGCGATTCATTTGCAACTGTTGGCCATATTTCGGATGATGGACCAGTTCTCCCCAGAAGGTATAATCTTCTCCTTCGACGATATCTGCCATCGTTCCAGTGACGATAATGTCAAAGTCATCATAGTCCTCTGCATCTGTATCATTGATATCCAACAATAAGATACGGAAAAAACTACTTTGATTTTCAAAAATGACCCGCTCAATGGTTCCTGAGAAATAGTATTCCATGCAGAGTTTCCTTTTAAGTAATGGTCTGAGAGAGCTTATCTCTCATGAAGATATTGAAAGAGATTGGAACAAGAGTCCCAACCTCATCATGGGTTAATAAGTCTGGAATGGAAGGAGTGGCCAGAGGCGAAGGACGGCTTCCCCTTTGATTTGTTCCTTCTTGAAAGCCCCCACCTGGCGGCTATCTTTTGAAACGATTCGATCATCACCAAGGAGTAGATACTCATCATCCAAGAGCTTTTTCGTGAAGGTCGCACTTCCATCTCTATCAACGGTGAAAGCTTCGGCAATCTGTGCCATTTGGCGGAAGAGTTCTCCATTTTCTTCGAACCCTTTTCCAGAATAGGTTGATTGCAATTTATCTTCTTTAAATTTTTGAATGTAGTCTTTCAAGTAAGGCTCGTCAGTTTCTTTGCCGTTGATATAGAGGACATCGTTTTTGTACTCGATGGTCTCACCAGGGAGTCCAATGACCCGTTTAACGATTTCTTTGGTTTTTCCATTTTCTGTTTCACTAGCGACCACGATATCAAAACGGTCGATAGGCAGTTTATTGATAACGAGAAGGTATTCACTATCTGCCAAGGTCGGATCCATAGAATGGCCATCGACACGGACAGGCGTCCACAGATAAATACGAGAGAGAATAATGCCTCCAATAATGAGGCCGAAGAGCGCCCATTCTTTCAGGAAAGAACGGACTGGATTATTTGATTTTTTTGAACGTTTCATGCTTTATCTTTCTATTAATTTTTTTGCTTTTTCTGTATTTTTAAAGTGAAGTTTGGCACTGTAGTCAAGGGCTTGAATGCCATAGGCCTGTAATAGTTGAGCAGCAACCTTATCTGAGGGAATACCAGCTCCACTAGGAAGGGTATAGCCTAGTTCTTGACTCAATTCTTCCAGATTTTGGAGGAAGAGATCGCGAGCGATAATGGAACTCACAGCTACCGCCAGGTATTTTCCTTCGGCCTTTTCTTCTAGGGTGACGACTTGTGGGACCTGATTCGCTTCTGCCTGAACATAGCGATCATAGTTTTTCTTGGTCGTAAAGGCATCTACCACAATTTTTTGAGCTTTTGCCCCTTGTTGCAAGAGCAAAAAAATAGCTTGATTGTGGAGGGCGACCTTGACAGATACCGCATTGTAGCCAGAGGCGATGACCTGATTGTATTTCTTAGGTGTCAGCAGCAAGGCCTGATGTGGGATTTCTTTTTTGAGGATCGGTGCGAGAGCTCGAATTTTTCGATCATCCAGGGTTTTAGAATCCCCAACTCCTAGACTTTTTAAGCGGGCATGTTGCTCCGGGCTGACTAGTGAAGCTACTACGGCAAGCCCTCCAAAGTAAGAGCCGTTTCCAACTTCATCCGTTCCGATTAAGGGGAAGTCTTGTCCGGCAAGTGCTTGGTCTATCGGATCTTGCTGGTAACCGAAAAAGGCAGCATAGCGCGTGGCCTGATTACCTTGTAAGACAACCTTTCCTGATGTGTAAATCGAAATGGTTGCATCAGGAGCCTTAAAAAAATATCGGATATATGGATTTTTTGAAGGCACCAAATGGTCTTGGTACTGACGAACAAATGCTTGGATGTCCTCATTTTGAGGGGACAATGTGATTGTTTCCATAGCCCTTATTGTAACATAAATGCTCTATGAAAGGCCAGAAAAAGACCAAACGAATTTAGTCTGAAAGGATTTCTTTTAGCTTTGCTTCAATTGCTTGAGGATCGGTTTTTGAAGAGAAGCGATGGACGACCTGGCCTTGGCGATCGATCAAGAATTTGGCGAAATTCCATTCAATACGGGAGCCCAAGGGACCACTAGCTTGTTCTTTGAGCCATTGGTAAAGGGGACTGGCTTCTTTCCCATTGACTTTTATTTTTGCGAAGCGTGGGAAGCTGGTTTGGTAATGGAGGCTACAAAACTGATTGATTTCTTCAGCATTGCCCGGCGCTTGGCCCATAAATTGATTGCATGGAAAGTCAAGGATTTCAAAACCTTGGTTATGGTAGCGCTCATAGAGCTCTTGCAATCCCTGGTATTGAGGCGTCAGACCACAACCTGTTGCTGTATTGACGATGAGAAGCACATGCCCTCGATAGGTTTCTAGGGGGATGGTGCTCCCGTCTTGGGCTTCTATAGAGAAATCATAAATATTCATTTTTTTACGTCCTTTCCTACTTTCTCTATTGTATCATGCTTGGGGAAAAAAAGATAAACCGTGGCCTACTGCCTCCAATACCTCCTATAGGAAGGGGATTTTTCTACTGACAAGCAGGCTATATTTTGATATAATATCGTGAGGTGATTTTTTATGTCCAGCTTAAATAGATACAAATTTACTTTCGGTAATAAATCGCTGACTCTAACAACTAATCATGATAATCTCTTCATGGAAGAAGTTGAACGGGTCGCGAAGGAAAAATATGAAGCGATTAAAGAACAAATGCCAGTTGCTGATGATGAGACCCTGGCTATTTTACTAGCAATCAATAGTTTATCAACACAATTGAGTCGTGAGATTGAGTTTGACGATAAGGAAAAAGAATTGGAAGACTTTCGTCGCAAGGCCCTAGATGGCCTGGTCGGTAGATCATCTAATTAAGGGGAGTTGCATGTTTTCAATCCTGATTTTATTCATCCTAGCTTGGAGTTTTTATATTGGGTATTCACGAGGGATTTTGCTTCAAGGATATTATTTTTTCACCATGGTTGTGGCCATGTTGGTCGCAGGATCAGGCTATCAGTCCTTGGCAAAAACCATTAGTCTATGGATCCCATTTTCGAGTGCAACACAAGCTTCAAAAACCTATTTTTATGGTGCAGATCAACTCTTTCACTTAGACAAAGTTTTTTACGCTGGTTTGGCTTATTTCATCTTGTTTGTTTTAGTCTATGCGATGGGTCGAGTGATTGGACTCTTTATTCCCTTAATTCCAACGCCTGAAAAATGGGAGGAGTATCCGTTTCAGATTACCAGTGGTGTGTTAGCTGTACTTGTGACCTACTTTGTTCTGCAAATGGGATTCACGATTTTGTCAACCATCCCCATGGCGGCCATTCAAGATCGACTCCATGGAAGTTTCCTCATTCGATTTATGGTGCAGTATAGCCCCCTTACAGCAGGCCTCTTGAAACAACTTTGGGTTGTAAAAATCTTAGGTGCGTAATCACTTCTCATCATGTCTAACAGTTCATGAGAGATATTATAGAAAGGAAGGGGAGGCTCAGACCAAAATCAGCCTCCTTTTCTGTTGTGGAGAAACATGAATCAAAAAATTCTCGAAACCTTAGAGTTTCAAAAAGTCAAAAACTTAGTAGAGCCCTATTTGCAAACGGAGCAGGGCGAAGTGGAGTTGCAGGAATTAGCCCCACTTACAAAAAAAGAAGCAATTGAAACCGCCTTTCTTGAAATGGCGGATATGGCTCAGATATTTGTGGAGCATCCGCACTTTAGCGTGCCCACCATCCAAGAAATTCGTCCAGTGACCAAGCGTTTAGAACTAGAAACATCGCTCAATATCGATGAATTGTTAGCGGTCAAGAAAGTCCTGCGCGTGACCCATGAATTGCGAAATTTTTATGATGAATTAGAAAATGTCCGCTTGGAAAAACTGGATCGGATATTTGAAAATCTAGTCGACCTTCCACAGTTGCAGGGAAGTCTCCATGCCATTAATGAGGCAGGATTTATTGAAAACTTTGCCAGTGAAACCTTGGCAAAAATTCGTCGACGGATTCAAGAGAATGAACACCAAGTGCGAGACATTTTACAAGAATTGTTGAAGACCAAGTCCGAAATGCTGGCTGATCAGGTCGTAGCGAGTCGGAATGGACGAAATGTCTTGCCAGTCAAAAACACCTACCGCAATCGGATTGCCGGTGTGGTGCACGATATTTCAGCCAGTGGAAATACCGTCTATATCGAACCTCGAGCGGTCGTCAATCTTAATGAAGATATTGCCAACCATCGTGCAGATGAACGCTTCGAGATGCTCCGGATCTTGGAAGAAATTTCAAACCTCCTTCGTCCTCATGCGGGGGAAATCCGAAACAATGCTTGGCTGATCGGTCATATTGACCTCGTTCGGGCCAAACATCGCTTTTTACAGGACCGAAAAGGAACTATTCCAACCTTGTCAGATCAAGGGGAGATTCAGCTCTTGCAGGTTCGCCATCCCTTGATTGAGAAGGCTGTTCCTAATGATATCCACTTTGGCAAAGACCTCACAGAGATTGTGATTACCGGACCGAATACGGGTGGGAAGACCATCATGCTCAAGACCCTGGGACTAGCCCAATTAATGGCCCAGTCGGGCTTGCCAATCCTAGCAGATGCTGGGAGTAAGGTAGCTGTCTTCACGCAAATCTTCTCTGATATCGGGGATGAGCAGTCGATCGAGCAGAGCCTGTCTACCTTCTCCAGTCACATGACCAATATTGTCTCTATTTTGGAGCAGGTCGATGAGGAATCCTTGGTCTTGCTGGATGAGTTGGGAGCTGGAACGGATCCTCAGGAAGGGGCTTCACTGGCGATCGCCATCCTAGAAGATCTCCGCTTACGAGGGATCAAGACCATGGCGACCACCCACTATCCAGAACTTAAGGCCTATGGGATTGAGACACTTGGTGTTCAAAATGCCAGCATGGAATTTGATACGGACAGCCTGCGTCCGACCTATCGGTTTATGCAGGGGGTACCAGGACGTTCCAATGCCTTTGAAATCGCGCGTCGTCTAGGCTTGTCAGAAGTGATTGTTCGTCAAGCGCAGGGGTTGACCAATCAGGATCGGGATGTCAACCGCATCATTGAAAAGTTGGAAGCTCAGACCCTAGAAAGTCGCAAACGACTCGAGTCCATCCGAGATGTTGAACAGGAAAATCTGAAATTCAACCGCGTCCTCAAGAAATTGTACAATGAGTTGACCCGAGAGCGGGAAACAGAGCTCAACAAGGCGCGTAAAGAAGCGCAAGAAATTGTGGATCTTGCTCTAGCAGAAAGCGATCAGATTTTGCAAGGTCTTCATGCCAAATCGCAACTCAAGCCCCATGAAATTATTGAAGCCAAGTCTCAGTTGAAAAAATTGGCCCCAGAAACAGTCGATCTATCGAAAAACAAGGTCTTGAAACAGGCTAAGAAAGCCCGTGCTCCAAAAGTCGGAGACGAGATCTTGGTCATCAGCTATGGACAAAGAGGAAGTCTTACCAAGCAGCTCAAGGATGGTCGTTGGGAAGCCCAAGTGGGACTGATCAAGATGACCTTGGAAGAAAAAGAATTTAATCTGTTGAAAGCTGAAAAAGATGCTTCTCAACCGAAAAAACGCCAGGTCCACGTAGTCAAACGTTCCAATGCCAATGGACCTCGGGCTCGCTTGGACCTTCGTGGCAAACGGTATGAGGAAGCCATGGAAGAATTGGACAGCTTTATCGACCAAGCCCTTCTCAATAATATGGCCCAAGTCGATATCATCCACGGTATCGGAACTGGGGTCATCCGGGAAGGAGTTACCAAGTACCTCCGTCGCAATAAGCATGTCAAAAGCTTCGAGTACGCTCCTCAAAATGCAGGAGGAAGCGGAGCGACAATTGTGACCTTTAAATAAGCAAAGAGTCAGTCGTGCCTTTTAATCAGGCACGCTTTTTGCTATAATACAGTCAGTTTAAACGGAAAGAAGGAAAGCATATGACCCCTAATCGTTCGTCCGATTCTTGTACTACCATACTTGTCGGAAAAGATGCCAGTTATGATGGTTCAACCATTGTAGCTCGCACGGAAGACTCTCAAAACGGAGTGTTTACTCCTAAGAAATTTATCGTTGTTCAGCCAGAGGATCAACCCCGTCATTATCGGTCGGTCCTATCTCCTTTTGAGATAGACCTGCCAGATAACCCTGTTCGTTACACAGCTGTTCCAGATGCCATTCCAAAAGATGGTATCTGGGGAGAAGCGGGGATCAATCGGTACAATGTGGCTATGAGTGAGACAGAGACCATTACGACCAATAGCCGAGTCTTGGGGGCGGACCCTCTGGTGGAAAGTGGAATTGGGGAGGAAGACATGCTGACCTTGGTCCTTCCTTATGTCCAGACTGCCCGAGAAGGAGTGCTTCGCTTGGGGAAAATCCTAGAAGAATACGGAACCTATGAGTCTAACGGAGTAGCTATCAGCGATGTCAATGAGATCTGGTGGTTGGAAACCATCGGTGGTCATCACTGGATGGCCCGCCGTGTGCCAGACGATGCCTATGTGACCAATCCCAATCAATTGGGAAGTGATCGCTTTGAGTTTGATCGCCCGGAAGAGTTTTTATGTGACCCAGACTTGAAAGATTTTGTGGAACGCCATCACCTGGCCTTGGATTTTGACGGTTCGTCTTTTAACCCTCGTTATGCTTTTGGGAGCCAACGAGATAAGGACCGCCATTACAACACGCCACGGGCTTGGGATATTCAACGATTCCTCAACCCAGAAGTGGAGCAAGATCCTCGTTCCTTCTTCCTTCCTTGGTGTCAAAAACCTTACCGCAAGATTACGATTGAAGATGTCAAATATGTCCTCAGCAGTCACTACCAGGATTCAGCCTATGATCCTTACGCTTTAGAAGGGGATAGTCATAGTCGTCGGACCTTCCGTACCATTGGCATTAACCGGACCAGCCAGACGGCCATTCTCCAGTTGCGGCCAAATCGTCCTCAAGAGACAACCGGGATTCAATGGCTTTGCTATGGGTCAATGCCTTTCAATACGGCCGTTCCTTTCTTTACCCAGGTCGATACGACACCGGATTATTTTGCCAATACGACAGAAAAAGTGACGACAGATTCCTTCTATTGGACCAATCGAATCATTGCTGGTCTGGCAGATGCCCACTATAGTCATCATGTTGGAGATTTAGAAGATTACCAAGAA
This sequence comes from Streptococcus sp., assembly GCF_030825805.1. Classification (GTDB taxonomy): domain Bacteria; phylum Bacillota; class Bacilli; order Lactobacillales; family Streptococcaceae; genus Streptococcus. Next base: position 7,512 of record NZ_JAPJPF010000021.1, on the reverse strand, counting down.
AGCACTATGGCCCTTGGGCATGCCCGGATTGGACGAGTGGATCAAGCCTTGGCAGCAGGACAAACCGTTGATTTCGAAAGAGAAAATCAGGAAATGAGTGATCAGATTCAAGAAGCGACGGATTGCTTATTGGATAAGGTCTTGTTGGATGCTAGTAACCTGATGACCAACCATTTCTCTTTGAGTGACTAGTTGGACCAAGTTGTACTATTTCATGATAGTTTCTGAAAATATTGATTTTCTTTTCAAATTATGCTAAAATAGAACAAATTGAACATCATACCGGATGAAGTTTTTCAGAAGTAGGGCCTTCCTATGACTGTGAAATGGACGGAACTCTGGAGAGACCGTAAAGGCACCGAAGGGGCAAGGTAGAGCATTCTACTCAAACTCTCAGGTAAAAGGACAGAGCAAAAGATAGAAGCCTTTTTGGTTTTTATTTGGAGCACCAGAGTACATGTTTTGACATGTGCTCTTTCTTTTTCTCTTTGGATGATTGCTTGGATGATGTGGAGGAAGTGGATGGCTATCCCTTTCTAAAGCTAGACAAATGATAAAAGGAGAAATAGATAAGGATGACAAATTGGCTGGCATTTTTTAAACAAGTAGATAATGTGGTCTGGGGGGCTCCCCTTTTGATCCTCTTGGTGGGGACTGGGATTTATATGAGCTTCCGCTTGGGCTTGCTTCAAGTTTTTCGTTTACCCCAAGCCTTTCGGCTCATTTTTACAGAAGATCAAGGAGAAGGGGATATCTCTAGCTTCGGAGCCTTGGCAACAGCCTTGGCGGCGACAGTTGGGACAGGAAATATTGTCGGAGTAGCGACAGCTATTCAGACAGGAGGTCCAGGTGCCCTCTTTTGGATGTGGATGGCGGCTTTCTTTGGGATGGCGACCAAGTATGCAGAAGGTTTGTTGGCCATTCGCTACCGGACCAAGGATGACAATGGTCATATTTCTGGTGGTCCGATGTACTACATTCTCCATGGGATGGGGGAGAAGTGGCGCCCCCTTGCCATCTTCTTTGCCCTGGCAGGTGTCTTGGTGGCTCTCTTTGGGATTGGAACCATGACCCAGGTGAATGCCATTACGGGCGCTTTGAAGACTAGTTTTCAACTTTCCCCTCAAGTCGCTAGTCTGGTCATTGCAGGAATCGTTTCGGCTGTCATATTTGGGGGAATTCATTGGATTTCCAAGGTTTCCGAAAAGGTGGTTCCTTTTATGGCTGCAGCCTATATCTTTGCGACAGTTTATATTATTGTCTTGAATATGGACCAAGTGCCGACCGTTCTATCTCAAGTTTTCCAAGGTGCTTTTACAGGAACCGCGGCTATCGGTGGTTTTTCAGGAGCCTTGGTGAAAGAGGCGATTCAAAAAGGGGTGGCGCGTGGAGTGTTCTCTAATGAGTCAGGACTGGGATCGGCGCCGATTGCAGCAGCTGCAGCGAAGACGGAAGAGCCAGTGGAGCAAGGTTTGATTTCTATGACCGGGACCTTCATCGATACCATAATTATTTGTAGCTTAACTGGTCTAGCTATTTTAGTATCTGGCCAGTGGACAACAGTGGAGCAAGTTGGAAGTGATTTGACCCAACAGGTCTTTATCTCGACCTTTGGCCACATCGGTGGGATCATTCTGACCCTTTGTTTGGTCTTGTTTGCGACGACGACCATTTTGGGTTGGTCTTATTATGGTGAACGCTGTGTCGAATTTTTGGCGGGTGTCAAACTCATTCCCTATTACCGTCTTCTGTTTATCCTGATGGTGGGAGTAGGAGGCTTTCTTCAGTTGGAGTTGGTCTGGATCATTGCTGATATTGTGAATGGACTGATGGCCTTGCCGAATCTCATCGCCTTGTTAGCCTTATCGCCTATTGTTATAAAGGAAAGCAAACGATATTTTAAGAAAAAGAAATAGACCAGATCGTGTGATCTGGTCTTTCTGTCTTAATAGCGTTTTTCTTTGGGCCAATCTTTCATTTCAGAAATGGCTGTAAAGAGGACGTCTGTCGATGAGTTAAGGGCTGTTTCACAAGAATCTTGGATAACACCGATAATGAAGCCTACACTAACCACTTGCATAGCGATATCATTGTCGATACCAAAGAGGCTGCAGGCGACAGGAATCAAGAGGAGGGAGCCACCGGCTACTCCAGAAGCCCCACAAGCTGAAACAGCTGCAACGATACTGAGGACCAGGGCAGTCCCAAAATCGACCTGAATGCCTAAGGTGTTGACAGCAGCTAGGGTCAGGGTATTAATGGTAACGGCAGCTCCGGCCATGTTAATAGTAGATCCCAGAGGGATAGAGACCGAGTAAGTATCAGGGTTAAGACCTAGTTCCTTACAGAGCTTCATATTGACAGGGATGTTAGCAGCAGAGCTTCTAGTAAAGAAAGCAGTCAGTCCACTGACTCGTAGACATTTGAAGACGAGCGGATAAGGATTTTTGCGAATCATGATGTAGACAAAAATCGGGTTGATAACTAGAGCGACGAAGAACATGGTGCCAACCAAGAGAAGTAAGAGGAGGCCATAGCTCTTAAGTCCATCAAAGCCTTGTCCTGCAATCGTTGTATAGACCAAGCCTAGAATTCCAAATGGCGCAAGGTTAATGATCCATTCGACAATCTTGGAAGTGATATCTGCCAGGGTTTGAAGGAGGTCCTTGCTGTGCTCACTCGCTTCTCTCATAGCAACACCAAAGACGACGGCCCAGGATAGAATCCCGATATAATTAGCCTGAATAAGGGCATTGAGCGGGTTGTCCACGATTTTTAAGAGAAGGTTGCTGATGACTTCCCCTAGTCCATCGGGAGAAGTTCCTTCAGCACTAGTTCCTGTTAAAGAAATGGTAATAGGAAAGAGATAGTTCACCAGGACCGCTACCAAGGCTGCCGCAAAAGTTCCCAGGAGGTAGAGGACAATGACTGATTTCATATTGGTTTGAGTTCCCTTTTGGTGTTGGGAGAGGGCGTTAGCGACAAGGGCGAAGACTAGAAGAGGAGCAATAGCCCGCAAGCCCCCTACAAAGATTTCCCCTAATAGACCAATTGCAGATGCTTTAGGAAGTAGCAGAGCTAAAAGGGCTCCAACGAAGATTCCGATTGCAATCCGCTTCATCAGGTTGGTTTTGTTCCAAGTTTGAATGAGTCGTTTAACCATAAGGACCTCCTTTATTGAAAGTTTACCGTCCATTATACGATAGTTAAATCTTAAAATCAAGGTGAGTATAAGAGGAGGTTAGTGGTTCTATAGCCTAAAATCTGATATAATCAAACCATTAGAAAAAGAGAAGGAGATTGATAGAAGGTATGAAGAATATTTTTTCCCGCTATGTCAGTCAGTTTGATTGGACCAAGATCATGGATGAATTGGTTTCAAAATTGATTTCGTTAGCTATTTTATTTGTTTTATTTTTTCTTGCAAAAAAACTAATCCATAGTTTGGTGAAACGCATCTTGAAGCCTTCTCTGAATTATGTAGGCCAAGACGAAGCGCGTAAGAATACCATCCTGCGCTTGGTAGAGAGTCTGTTAAATTACTGTCTTTATTTTATCCTGATCTACTGGATTCTTTCTATCTTGGGCTTGCCAGTCTCTAGTCTCTTAGCGGGTGCTGGAATTGCCGGAGTTGCCATCGGGTTAGGAGCACAGGGCTTCCTATCAGACTTGGTCAATGGGTTCTTTATTCTTCTGGAACGTCAGATAGACGTCGGAGATACCGTTCGTTTGACCAATGGTCCGATTACCATCGCTGGAACCGTCTCTAGTGTGGGCATTCGGACGACTCAGGTGCGAGACGCAGATGGGACCTTGCATTATGTACCCAATCGCAATATTATGGTTGTCAGCAATCTCTCTCGGGGGAACCAGCGCGTCCTCATCGATATGCCAATTTCAGCTCAAACTGACCTAGACAAGATTTATCAAATCTTCCAGCAAGTCAACGATGAACAAGCCCAAAAGCATCCAGAAATCTTAGATGGTCCGACGATTTTAGGCCCTCAAATCGAAAAGGGGACAGGCCGTTATTCCTTCCGCGTCGCCATGATGGTCCAGTCGGGAAGCCAAGTGGCCATTTACCATCTTTATTACAAACTCTATCATGATGCCCTCTTACAAAATGGCATCGAGATTCTAACCACTTTCTCTGTCACACCATAAGAAAAAAGACCCATCGGTCTTTTTTTAGAATGTAGACAAACTTTTCTACTTAAAATAGCTAGATAATGTTTAAAAAATAATTTCTATTACTTTGAATCTTTTAAGTAGATATGAAACTTTCCGCCGTGAAAAAAGTGCTTGAAATACAGTGATTTCAAGCACTCGGAATTATTGAGACCTTAGGCTCAATAATTAGTCATGGAACTTCGTAGAAGTTCGCTGGCGTCCGCACTCACCTAAGGAAAGTTTTTAAAAATACTTTTTTCTTATTCTAAAATAAGCATACCATCTTTAACAGCGAAAGGATCCTTCGGATTGATACGATCGTAGAACATAACGCCATTGATGTGATCGATTTCGTGCTGGACAACGATGGAGTTGTAACCTTTGAGTTTGATACGGTGTTTTTCTCCGGTCTTGTCATAGTAGTCTACCGTTACACGCGCGTGGCGAACCACATAACCAGGAACATTGCGGTCTACAGAGAGACACCCTTCCCCATCTCCTAGAGCCGCATCTTGGACTGAGTGGGAGACAATTTTAGGATTGTACATGACTTCTTGGATGGAGTAGGCTTCTTTTGGAGGATTTCCTTCTTCGTCCTCTGGATTTGGGACGAGAACGGCAATGATGCGCTTAGAAATGTCCAACTGAGGGGCAGCGAGTCCAACTCCACCTCGGAGACCCAATTTTTCCGCCATGACAGGATCCTGTGAATGGTGCAAGAACTGCATCATTTTTTCCCCTAGGATAATGTCTTGATCTGACAGTGGGAAAGTGACCTCTTCAGCGATAGCACGTAAAGTTGGGTGGCCTTCGCGGATAATATCATTCATATCAATTAGATGGGCAGCTTTTGTAATGGTTTCGATTGCAGACATATTCTCATTCACTCCTTTTTTCTAGAAACCATCATATCATAAATCCTTTTAGAATGAAAGTTTGCCAATTGATTGAGGAGTGCAAATGGACTAGACGGACTGTAAACTAGAAAAGGGAAGAATCCTAGTCCGGTTCATGGTATAATGATTAGAAGAATGAAGGAGACAAGCATGCGTCTAGATAAATATTTAGTGGACTGTGGAGTGGGAAGTCGGACAGAAGTCAAGCAAGTCCTCAAGCAAAAAAAGATTCAAGTCAATGGAAAGGAGGAAACATCTGCCAAGGTTCATATTGATCCAGATAAGGATCAAGTGACCTATCTGGGAGAAAGTTTATTCCATGAAAAGTTTGTATACTATCTGCTCAATAAACCCAAAGGGGTCATTTCAGCAACGGAAGATGACCGCCATCAAACAGTCATAGATTTGCTAGATGACACGGCCAGACGCAAGGAAGTCTTTCCTGTCGGACGGCTAGATATCGATACCCATGGCTTACTCCTCTTGACCAATAATGGTAAGTTGGCTCATGCTATGTTATCGCCTAAGAAACATGTGGACAAGGTCTACCGTGCCCAAGTAGCTGGCATCATGACCCAGGAAGATGTCGTCCGCTTCAAAGAAGGAATAGAATTGAAGGATTTCACCACCCTGCCAGCTGAGTTGGAAATGTTGGAAGTTGATCGAGAAGCTAATAGTTGCTTGGTTCAGATCCGCATCGCTGAAGGAAAATTCCACCAGGTCAAGCGCATGGTCGCAGCTTGTGGCAAGGAAGTCACCGATCTCGAGCGGATTTCCATGGGGCCATTGAGTCTAGATCCAAATTTAGAGCTTGGGGACTGGAGACGGCTGAATGAGTCTGAATTGAAATCTATCAGTGTATTTGGGGTCAAACTTTAAGTTAGTGCAATGTTAAAGTTAAAAATTGGATAATTACAATATATAAGGAGTTTGTAGTGAATTACTTTAATAATTTATTTATAGTTTTAATGCCAGTTATTGTTGGTGCATTGATTTCAATTGTTCCTAATATGATAAATAAGAAAATTGACAATAAAAATAAGTTAAAAGAAGACAATAGAAATATTAAGTTACAAAACTATGTAGAATTAATAGATCTATTAACAATAGTGTTGAAGAATCCAGGAGTTAATTTTGAACAAATTATTTCTAAAATAAATATAGTAAACATGATTGGCAGTGTGGAAGTAGTTTATACGTTAAATGAATATATTCAAACATGGGGAGGTTTCGCTTCACAAGAGGATCAAAATACTAAATATTTTCAATTACTCATTGCGATGAGGAAAGATATTGGTATTGACGAAGGGGATCTGTCTAAGCTTTCTACAATAGGGTTACTTGATATCCAACGAGTGAGTTGATATTATAGAGATGTTTTTTCTTACTTAAGTTTATGTACAAACTAATTTTTAAAATCATCAAGCTACTGTATTTTCTATTTGTTTGACAAACGGGATCAATCCTGGTAGAATGAATAGGTCGAATAGACAACTAACTCTTTCTTGGTAGCAGGCTATGCCAAACCTGCCACTCGGATAGAGCATAAAGAAAAGGAGCTTATCATGGCAATCTCAAAAGAGAAAAAAAATGAAATCATTGCACAATACGCACGTCACGAAGGTGACACTGGTTCAGTAGAAGTACAAGTTGCTGTCCTTACTTGGGAAATCAACCACTTGAACGAACACATCAAACAACACAAAAAAGACCACGCTACTTACCGTGGTTTGATGAAGAAAATCGGTCGCCGTCGTAACTTGTTGGCTTACCTTCGTAAGAACGACGTTAACCGTTACCGTGAGTTAATCAACTCTCTTGGACTTCGTCGTTAATTCAAGATACAAAGGCCGTCAAAAGCACAAAGCAAAAATAGAAAAATTGACGAAGAAGCTTCAGCTTCTAGGAGATTTTATCTTTTTTGCCAAGTGCTTAGGCCGTGTTCAATTGAATACAAAAAAGTTAAGTTACTCTATTGTAGAGTAGCTTTTCTTTTTGACTAGAATTATAGTATAATCTTCGGCTTCGGTTCCTAGCATCGTAAGGTAAAATAGACCAGATCTATCTCCCTTCGGGGAGATTTTTTGTTTTCAGAAGAAATCTAGTACAATCTTCGGTTTGTCGCCTTGTCTAGAAACGTTTTATCCAGTAAGAATAGATCCCTCTGAATTCAGAGTTTTTTTTTCTTGCCTTTTTTGGACAAGATTCATGATTCTGAGTAAGTCGTTTTGTTTGACAGATGTAATTAACAGAGTTACAATAGACACATCTTAAGAAATAGAGGTTATCGATATGATTGATATTACATATCTAGATGGTGCAAAACAAGAAAGAGTCATGCATTTTGATTCCTATGAAGAATTTGAACACTCCCAACAGACCTGCTTGATCGGTGTAGCGGATTACTATCCCGTACAAAAATTGACCTATAATGGGCACGAACTCG
>NZ_JAPJPF010000020.1 GCF_030825805.1 Streptococcus sp. | reverse complement strand
GTTTTCAAAGGTCTTTGTCGCTCTCGCGCGACAACTATATTAGTATATCACGACCTCTTCTCCTTGTCAATATCTTTTTTCTATTTTTTTAAAAAAAGTTTTTCTTTTTTAAAAAAATAGAAAACGAGAAGTGGATTCTTCTCGTTTTCTTATGATTATACAAGTTCTTTATATTTTTTCTGTTCTGCTTTATTTGCCCAAACGTAATGTCCTGGCTTGATTTCAACCATTTCTGGTTTGTCGGTTGAATAATCGTGCTGATCAGGATCATAAACTTTCAGAACTTTTTTGCGTTCTAGAATTGGATCTGGAATCGGAACTGCCGATAGTAGAGATTGTGTATAAGGATGAATTGGGTTGTTAAACAATTCTTCCGTTTCAGCTACTTCTACAATAACACCTTTGTAAATAACCGCAATACGATCAGAGATAAAACGAACTACTGAAAGATCGTGTGCTATAAAGAGATAAGTCAAGCCCAACTCTTTTTGGAATTTCTTCAGGAGGTTCAATACTTGTGCACGAACTGATACGTCTAGGGCAGAAATTGGTTCATCTGCAATAACAAATTCTGGCTCCATTACCAAGGCACGAGCGATACCAATCCGCTGGCGTTGTCCACCAGAGAATTCATGGGGATAACGAGTCAAATGTTCTGCTAGAAGACCCACTTCATGCATAATCTCTTTTACTTTACGTACTCGGTCTTCTTCATTTTCGAATAGATGATAATTGTACAAACCTTCTGAAATAATGTAGTCGACTGTTGCACGCTCATTCAAGCTAGCTGCTGGGTCTTGGAAGATCATTTGAATCTTTCGGATTAATTCATTTTCATCCTTGCGATTTTGCTTCCCATTGATCTTTTTACCATCATATAAGATGTCACCTGCACTAGTGTCATTCAAACCAATGATTGCTCGACCAATTGTTGTCTTCCCACTACCTGACTCACCAACGAGGGAAAATGTTTCCCCTTTATTGATGAAGAAATTTGCATTCTTTACGGCTACAAATTTTTTACTTCCTTCACCGAAGGAAATTTCTAGATCTTTAACTTCTATTAATTTTTCTGTCATTTCCTTCTCCTAGTCCTTGATTGTAGTGAATCCCATTTTTGCACTTATTTTTTCATGAAGATTATCAATAATTTCTGGTTTATTGACTTTTGGTGCATCTTCATGCAAGAGCCACGTTTTAGCCCAATGTGTATCTGAAACTTTGAAAACTGGTGGATGTTCCTCAAAATCAATTTGCATGGCATAGTCTGAGCGCAAAGCAAAGGCATCCCCTTTTACCGGTGAGTACAATGATGGAGGAGTCCCTGGGATAGAAAATAAATCACCCTTAGAAGTAGACAACTGTGGCAAACTTGAAAGAAGACTCCATGTATAAGGATGTCTTGGGTCATAGAAAATTTCTTCTACTTTACCAAATTCTACAATTTCACCAGCATACATTACGGCAACCTTATCTGCAATACTTGCCACCACACCCAAATCATGGGTGATAAATATTGTTGTAAAGTTATATTCTTTTTGTAATGATTTCAACAAGTCAATGATTTGGGCTTGAATAGTTACGTCGAGGGCCGTTGTAGGCTCGTCACAGATCAAGATATCAGGACGGCAAGCAAGCGCAATAGCAATAACGATCCGTTGGCGCATCCCACCTGAATATTGGAAAGGATATTCATCAAAGCGACGTTCTGCTTCCGGGATTCCCACCTTTTCCATATAGTCAATAGCCATTTCTCTGGCTTCTTTTGCACTCTTGCCTTGGTGTTTAATAATAACCTCTGTAATTTGTGATCCGATTGTATTAATCGGGTCCAAACTGGTCATTGGGTCTTGGAAGATCGTTGCAATTTTTGCACCACGAATTTCTTCCCAATCTTTGTTTGACTTGAGTTCTGTTAATTCTTGCCCGCGATAATTAATGGTCCCATTGGCAATTCGTCCGTTTTCTTCTAACATTCCTGTAAAAGTTTTTGTCAAAACAGATTTACCAGAACCTGATTCACCAACAAGCGCCATGACCTCTCCTTCAACAAGATCCAAAGAGACATTGCGAATAGCTGTTAAGACACGATCCCGAACATCAAATTCTACTACGATATCGCGAGCAGATAAGATTACATTTTTATCATTTGTCATATCTACTCCTCCTATCTATGTGTACGTGGATCGCTGGCGTCTGCAAGATTTTGTCCAACGATATAGAATGACAAGGATACCAAGACTAAGACTGTCAATGGAATCCAGAAAAGATACGCATTGGTTGTTACGTTTTGTGAGTAGTCTGAAATAAGACGACCTAAACTTGGAACTGTAATCGGCAATCCCAATCCAAAGAAGGAAAGGAAGGCCTCAGTCGAAATAAAGGCTGGCAACAATTGTGTAGTTGTCGTCACAATAACAGAAACCAACTGTGGCAAAATATTTTTCGTCACAATTTTAAGGGTTGGTGTACCCAAGGTGCGACTGGCCAAGTTGTACTCTAAATCGCGGTAACGCATAATTTGGACACGGATAGAGTAAGCAATCCCAATCCATCCTGTCACTGTCATCGCCAAAATCAAGTTCCAGAAACCAGCACCGATTGAGTAAGTCAAGACAATAACAATCAACATAAATGGAACATTTGAAATAACGTTATAAACTTCCATCATGAAGCGGTCGATTGATTTTGACACACCCCAAATCCCGCCGATCACTACTCCAATCACAACGTTGATCAAGGTAGCAATAAAGGAGATGATAATCGAATTGCGGGCACCAAACCAAACTCCATCAAACAAGGATTTACCATTGTTATCCGTACCAAAGAAGGCCTTGGTGCTTGGCGGATTCAAACGGGCAGTAAAGTCATTTACTTTACTTACATCATTGTAATCAAAGTTTGAAAACATTGGGTATACAAAACTCATTAAGAGAATAGCAACCAAAACGGCTAACATCAAAATGGTTGATTTCTTTTTGAAGAATTGACGGAATACGGATTTCCAATAGGAGTAAGACGGCGCATCAATTGTCTCAGAGGCAAAATCATCACGTTCCACAAATTGGAATTTCTTCTTATCGATTGTAGACATTATTTGCCTCCTTTCTTAGTTGTTAGTTTGATACGAGGGTCTACCATAACCATAAGGATATCTCCAGCCATTGCTCCAAATACAGCAAGAACAGTAAAGATGAAGACAAGACCAACTACCATGGTATTATTGGATGCCTTGATAGAATCAATCAACATTTTACCCATACCAGGGAAGGCAAAGACAGTTTCTGTCAAAGTTGCCCCTGAAATGACTAGAACCAATTGAACAGGAATCCCTGTAACGATCGGAACCATGGCGTTTTTGAAGATATGTTTGCGGGAAATTTCTTTCTCAGAAAGCCCTTTGGCACGTGCAAAACGGACAAAGTCTTGAGAATGCAAGTCGATCATGTAACGGCGAATCCAAACTGCCAATCCTGGTGCACTCAAGAGACCCAAAATCACAGAAGGTAGTACATAAGAGCGCCAATCCTGAGCCCCTAACACTGGGAAGGAATCTGGTAAGCCGATAGAAGAGCCAGCCAAGCGAACGATGTAAACCAAGGCAATCGTCGGCAATGACATCATAAATGTTAAAGTTGCCGTAGATGCACTATCAAACCAAGTATTCTTCAACAAGGCCATATAAGATCCTAAAGGAATAGCAATCAAGTAGGCAATCGCAATCCCGATTAAACCGATAATGGCTGAGCTCACAATCATGGATGGATTTTCATAGTTGCTCAATGTTGCTGTATAAGCATCTCCTTTACCAAAGCGGGCGATATCTTGAGCATCTGCCTTGCTTGGTGATTTGTATGTACGAGAGTAGATATTGATAGAAGATTCTTTTTTTCCTGTTGGGAAGTTTACTTCACTCTTCTTAGTTGTACCTTGTCCTTGTGTAATAACCTGAAGAACAGGTGTATTTGAATAAGTTGGGTAAGATTCACCCAAGTTTAAGGATACAAAATTTTGATGAATGAACGGGAATTGACCATTGAAATACAAAAGATATTTATGTTTAGTCCCCGAACCAACTACTGACCAACCAATAGCTGGGTCATTTTCAATTCGAATATAGCGTTCAAGTTTTGGATTAGAAGCATCTTTGATGACATTTGGATGGTCAATCTGAATCAGATTACCATAGAATCCAATAACACGTTCAAAGACAGGGACTTCACGAGTAGCGTAAAAACCTTTGTTTTCAGGGAAACGTTTCAATACCCAGCCATTTCCAAGGTTAGAAATGTACTTTTTGTAGATCTTCTCGTTTTCTTTAGTAGGCTCTACTGTTACTGATGAGTCTTCCTTGCTTGCTTTTTCTTTCAAAGCTTTTGAATCAAGATATTCTATATACCCCATGCGATCATAGACTGTATTTTCATAATTGATTTTAGAGTCTTTTGTTTTCGCAATCTTGTTATAGTTAGGGTCGTTTTTGAAAATTAAATTTCTTGGGGTTAGCGTATAAATAATTGTATACGTCAATGTCGTAACCAAAAAGATCGACACCAACGAACGTAAAATACGCATAAATATATATTTTTTCATATTCCGTTCCTTTAATGTTCAAAAGAACTTTCTCCCCTATTAGAGAAAGTTCTGATGAAGGTGATTATTTGACGTGTTTTTCAAGATCTTGCTGAGCCTTCTTGTTTGATTCAGCTTTTTCTTTCAACCATTTTTCACGTGCTTGATCATATTGTTTTTTAGTGACAGGTTCATCTTGAATTTCAACATATTTGAAATAAGTTGATCCTTTGTTACCTGTTTGTGATGAAGGTTCAGAGAATGGAACCACTTTTGAAACCACTGTAGCTGCACCAGAGCTTGTCATAGTTGGAATTACCAATGCGCTATCTGTTAACCAAGCTTGCGCTGCTGCAAATTTTTCATAACGTGTCACTACGTCTAGGGTTTCTTTTTCTGCATCATCAAGCAACTTCGCATATTCATCTAAGCCAACAGCCTTAGCAGAGGCATTATCGACACCACCAGCAAATCCAAGATAAGTCTTAGTTTGGTCTGGAGAAGATGGTTGCAAGGTATCAAGGTAAGTAGATGGGTCATCATAGTCTGGATTCCATCCTACAAGTCCTTGAAGGTCCCAGTCAGTTTCTGCAGCTGATGGTACGTTAAGAGTAATGTTCAAGACTTCATCTTGGTCCATCATTTGAAGGTCCACAACAACGTTTTCTGTACCAAGTGTTTCTTCAACTGATTGTTTGAAGGATTGCATCCGTGACACAAAGTTTGTTGAGTTTTGTGCAACCGGAACATCCAAGTGGATTGGGAATTGAACACCCTCTTTTTGGAGTTCAGCTTTTGCCTTTTCAAACTGAGCTTTTGCTTTTTCCTTGCTATAGAGTCCGTTTTGACTGTCTGCAAGATTCACACCGCTCCATTGATCCCCATAAGTTTGCAACTTGTCTGCTACTACATCACCAAAGTCTTTACCGTTTACTTGAACAAAGGCAGGTGCAGTGTACATATTTCGAATAGCAGCCTTAGCGTATTCTTTACCATTAACTTGTGCTGAATAATTTTCGCGGTTCAAGGCAAAGGTGATGGCTTGACGGAAATCCTTGTTCAAGATAGCTTTCTTCGTAGAAGATTTCTGCTCATCTGATGTTTTAGAAGTATGGTTGTAGGCTTGACGGTCAATGTTGAAACCTAAGACTGCGACACCAGAACCAGGCTGTGTGTTGTAGATATTGTCTTTGTATTTTTCTTCAACAGACGCAAAGTTAGAGCTAGCAGGGTATAGACGCGCCTTGGTATATGAACCATCGCTAAAACCGCGCGCTATGGAATCTTGATCTGATCCATCATAATAAGACAATTTAATCTTGTCAATATGAACGTTGTCTTTATCCCAGTAATCTTCGTTCTTTTCAAAAGTTATTTCTGATTTAGAAGTGATTGATTTCAAAAGGAATGGACCATTGAACAAGATTGATTTGACATTACCTGGTTGACCAAATTCATCACCCTTGCTCTTCAAGAATTCTGTACTAATTGGGAAAAGAACTCCATTAGTTGTTTTTGAATTCCAAAAAGTTTCTGGTTGATTCAAAGTATACTCAAGTGTATAATCATCTATTGCTTTGACCCCAACCTCAGAGAAGTCTGAAATTTTTCCTTCTGAGTAGTCTTTCAATCCTTTGATTGAGTCTTTCACCAATGGAAGAGATTCTGATTTCTTGTCTGCCGCATGCTTCAATCCAGTAACAAAGTCATGGGCTGTTACTTCACCATGCTCTTCGCCGTCGGCATCATACCATTTAACACCCTTACGGATTTTGTAAGTATAAGTCAAACCGTCTTTTGAAACAGACCAATCTTCAGCAATAGATGGCACAAGGTTTCCGTATTTGTCATTTTCCAACAAACCATCTACACCGTTTGTTGTAATATCGTGTACGGAAGCTTTTGAAGATACGGTGTAATCCAAAGTTGTAGGATCATCTGTATAAACATAGCCATACGTTGTATCTTTTTTTGATGCAGACTTGCTATCTTTTGAGCCAGAACATGCTGCAAGGAAAGTTGCTGCGAGCAATGTTACTCCGGCAAATGCAAAAACTTTACTTTTTTTCATTTTGAGTCTCCATTTTATTGAATTTAGATAGAATTATAGCATAAGTGAGAAAAAAAGTAAACTAAATTTTCTGAATATTTGGCAAGTGAAAGGAGCCACTAAGCGGAGGACTGTCTAAAAAATCAATCCTTTTTAGTGGCTCCTTCCCCTACATAAACTTATGCGTTCTTACTATCCCAGCTATTTAGATTCGATGTGGTTCTTTAATTCTTCTTGGGCTTTTTTATTGGATTCAGCCTTTTCTTTCAACCATTTTTCTTTACTTGCATCGTAATCCTTTGTCTTGATGACTTCTTCTGAAAGTTCAAGATATTTATAGTTGGTTCCAGTTCCTTTTGTTCCAACCCATGAAGCTGCACGACTATACGGAACAGTCCGTTGCAACATTGGCGTTCCACCATTTGAAACAGTTGGCAAGATCAAAGAACTATCGGTTAGCCATGCTTGAGCAGCTGCGTATTTCTCATAACGTACAGCTTGGTCACTCACTTCTGCATTGGCATCTTTTAAGAGCTCTGCATACTTCCCAAAATCAACTGCTGAAATAGCAGGGCTATTCGAGCCTGCATCCACACCTAGATAGTAGAAAACAGAACCGTTAACAGGACTTAAACTCTCTAAATAAGTAGATGGATCTTGGTAGTCTGGCACCCATCCTCCGCCTGCAAGGTCATAATCTTTCTCAGCAGCAGTGTCTGTAAAGTAGGTAATATTGTTAAAGTCATCATCAGATAATTTCTGAATATCTACGACAACATTGTCTGCACCAAGAACAGCTTCTACGGATTGTTTGAAGGAGCTAGCTTGTTGTACCTGACTGTTATCTGTCTGACTAACAACGTAATCCAAATGAATTGGGAATTGTACCCCTTCTTTTTGCAGTTGTTCTTTTGCTTTTGCAAATTCAGCCTTGGCTTTTTCTTGATTGTAGAGAGTGGTTTGGGCATCATCTAGATTTACGTCTTTCCACTCATCCCCATAGGTCACCAATTGTTTCTCAACAACCTTACCGAACTCTTCACCATTTACTTGAACAAAAGTCGGTGGAACCAAGGTGTTTCGAAGAATCTTGGTCGCTGCATCTGCGCCAGATGTTTGTGCAGCATAGGCTTCACGGTCAAAGGCAAAGTTGACAGCTTGACGGAAATCCTTATTTAAAATCGCTTGTTTTGTAGACGATTTTTGAGCATCTGTCGTTTTGGCTGTATGGTTATACTTCTGACGATCGATGTTGAAGCCTAGATAGTAAGATGTACCATATTGAACACCATAAACAATATTATCACCAAATTTCTTTTTCACACTCTTATAAGTGGAGCTATTTGGCATTACCGTCGCAAATGAATATTGTCCATTCTCAAATTTCTTGATGACTGATTCTGGATCTGATCCGTCATTGTAAGTCAACTTCACATTATCAATATGAACATTCTTTTCATCATAGTATTCTTTATTTTTTACAAGTTCAATTTGAGATTTTGAAGTTAAATTCTTCAAATAATAGGGACCGTTATAGAGAATACTACTTGGTTTTAAAGAACCAAAGTCTTTTCCTTGAGATTCTAAGAAAGCTGCGTTAACTGGGAAAAGGACGCCTGATGTCGTCTTAGAATTCCAAAAACTTTCTGGGCGTTCCAAGGTATATTGAACGGTGTAATCATCTAGGGCTTTCACGCCAACTGTCTTGAAATCTGTTGTTTCACCCTTGGCATAGGCATCCAAACCTTTAATGGAGTTTTGGATTAAGAAGAGACCTTCTGATTTTGATTCCACAGCATGTTTGATTCCTGTCACAAAATCGTGAGCTGTTACAGCACCATACTCTTCCCCTTCACTCGTGTACCATTTAGCATCTTTTCGAAGTTTATAGGTATAGACCAAGCCATCTTCTGAAACTGTCCAGTCTTCTGCCAAACTTGGGATTAAATTTCCATATTTATCATTTTCTAACAAACCATCAACAAGGTTACTTGTAATATCAGACGTCGTTGTACGAGTCGATGCAATGTAGTCCAATGTATTTGGATCTGTTGAATAAATATAAGAATAAGTAGATTGATTGCTGCTTCCACCACCGCAGGCTGTCAATAGAAGAGCGCTGGCTAGAGAAACACCGGCCAGTACGAACCGTTTATTTACTTTCATCACTATCTCCTTATGTTAGGTTTTCTACCATTATACACTATTTCTTCCATTTTACCAACTATCTTTCAAATTTGCCTATGACCTTCGAGTCCTAAGAGAGCAAAATAGGATTAGAGCAGTTGCCTTCTTTTATGATACAATAGTAGAGACAAAAAACAATCGAGGATTCAAACGTGAAAAAAATAATCACCTTACTTCTTTGTCTAATGCTTGCGCTTCTCAGTACGTCTCCTGTAAAAGCGGAGGACCTAGACCTTGGAGCCCAGCATGCTATTGCGATCGATGGGACAACAGGTAAAATACTCTACGAAAAAAATAGTGATGAGAAAAAAGAGGTTGGCGGAATCAACAACCTTTTGACCACTTATCTCGTTTACGAAGCCATTCAGCAAGGAAAAATCTCTTTAACTGATGATGTGGATATTTCTGATAAAGCCTATCAACTGACAGCTGTTGAAGGAATCAGCAACGTTCCCATGGAAGCCCGTAAATACAAGGTCAAGGACCTGCTCACTGCTCTCCTCGTATCAAACGCCAATAGTGCCGCCATCGCCTTAGCTGAAAAAGTAGCTGGTAGCGAAGAAAAATTCGTCCTGCTCATGAAAGCAAAGCTCAAAGATTGGGGAATTACAGATGCGACGATTGTGAATGCTAGTGGATTGAATCAATCTATCATTGATGGGGATGAGGAAAATAAAAAGAAAAATACCGAAAATAAGCTGAGCGCTTATGATGTGGCAGTCATCGCAAAACATCTTCTAGAAGACTTTCCTGAAGTTACAAAAATCACCTCCCTCTCCCATGCAGAATTTGCTGGAATTCAATTGGAGAGTAGCAACTATATGCTGGAAAACATGCCCAACTATCGAGCTGGGGTGGATGGTCTAAAAACTGGAAATTCCGAAAAAGGAGGGATCTCATTTGTCGCTTCTACCAATCAAAATGGGATTCGAATGATTACCGTTGTCATTGGTGTTGAGGCAATCGATGGTGACCCTTACGCACGATTTGTTGCAACAGCCAACCTGATGAATTATGTGAGCCAAAACTTCGTTCCAAGCCTTATTGTCAGCAAAGGCGAAGCTTACAACAACAGTAAATCAACGGTTCACGATGGCAAGAAAACAAACGCCACTGCTGTTGCCAAGGATGACTTCATCGTGATCGAACGACAAGGAAGCCAAGCAGAAGCTAAAATCACCTTTAAAAGTAGCCAATCTTCATTTAGCGCTCCTATAAAGAAAGGTACTTCTCTCGGAACCCTTACCTACACTGATCCAGAACCCATCGGTCGAGGGTATATCGAAGGTAAAGCCCCTAGTATGGAAATGGTGAGCGGAGAAAATATCCAAAAAAGTTTCTTCTTAAAGGTGTGGTGGAATCAATTTGTTCGTTACGTCAACGAAAAACTATAAATGCTCATAAACAAAAAAAGAGGTCACCCTCTTTTTTTGTTTATTTTATTCCTGTCAACAGAACTTCTATCGAACTTCGAAATAAGGAAAAGCAGTATCGCTGTCTATTGGATGAGTCGGGATTTCTTGTTCAATCACCGCACGCCAACCCGCTACCAATTCTTCAAAAGATAAGCTAGCTTCAGGTGTAGCTGTTGTTAGCTTCCGACCAAACCAAGCCATGGTCGCCGTTTCTAATTGAAGCATGGCATAGCTAATCACAGGAACATTGGCAGCTTCGTAATTTTCATTGACTGCACGGGCCACTGCTGGTGCTTGAGGCAAGAGTTGAAGGCGGATTTTTTCTACAAGTTCTGGATCCAATTCTTGCCAAGAAATTAATTTCCCATCGATTTGATAATACAAATCAAATGTTTCTTGACCCGGCTTAAAATTCACTAGCATAAAGGCACGATCCGCTTTATCAGGACCGCCAACAGCCTTCACAGCATTGATCAAGAGATTTTGTTCCATTTGTCTCCAATAATCATCTGCTTCTTCTGCTAGATCAATTGTAAAGGGTGGAACAATTTCCTCAACAGGAATTTCGCCCTTATTCGCTTTTTCAATATTACCAAATAATTTTTTTAAGAATCCCATTTGCTTCTCCTTTTATCCCCTAACCGACAGATCCTTCCATTTCATAGCTAATCAAGCGGTTGAGCTCAACTGCATATTCCATTGGAAGTTCTTTAGTGAAAGGCTCTACAAATCCCATGACGATCATTTCAGTCGCTTCTGATTCTGATAAACCACGGCTCATGAGGTAATAGAGTTGCTCTTCAGAAATCTTAGAAACCTTAGCTTCGTGCTCCAAAGCAACTTGCGAGTTATGGATTTCATTAAATGGAATGGTATCTGACGCAGATAAGTCATCCATGATAATGGTATCACACTCAATGTGACTGACAGATTTCGCTGAATCTTTATTGAAGGTCACTTGTCCACGGTAGTCAACCTTTCCTCCACCTTTCGCGATGGATTTTGAGACGATTGAAGAGCTGGTATGTGGAGCATTGTGGATCATTTTAGCACCTGTATCTTGGTGTTGCCCCGCATTTGCAAAGGCGATAGAAAGCATAGTCCCACGCGCGCCTTCTCCATCCAGATAAACAGACGGGTATTTCATGGTCGTTTTAGCCCCAAGGTTTCCATCGATCCATTCAACTGTCGCATCTTTGGTCGCTTTGGCCCTTTTGGTTACCAAGTTATAGACATTGTCGGACCAGTTTTGGATGGTCGTGTAACGCATATAAGCGCCATCCAAGGCAAAAATTTCGACAATGGCTGCGTGCAGGCTATTGCTTGAATAAGTCGGTGCTGTACATCCTTCTACATAATGGACGCTAGCGCCTTCATCAACAATAATCAAAGTCCGCTCAAACTGACCTGTATTTTCATTATTAATCCGGAAGTAGGTCTGCAAAGGAACATCGACCTTTACACCCTTCGGTACATAGATAAAGGTCCCACCTGACCAAACAGCTGAGTTGAGGGCTGCCAACTTATTATCCGTTGGAGGTACCAACTTAGCAAAGTATTGCTTAAACAAGTCTGGATATTCCTTCAAAGCCGAATCTGTGTCCGTAAAGATAATTCCTAGCTTTTGGAATTCTTCCTTCATATTATGGTAAACTACTTCAGACTCATACTGAGCAGCTGCTCCGGCCAGGTAAGCACGCTCTGCTTCTGGAATACCAATCCGTTCGAATGTTTCCTTAATTTTTTCAGGCACTTCATCCCAGCTACGTGCAGGTTTATCAGATGGTTTTTGATAATAAATCAAATCATCAAAATCAATATCTGACAAGTCCGCTCCCCAAGTTTGCATCGGCATTTTTTTAAATGCTTCATAAGACTTCAAACGGAACTCCAGCATCCATTCCGGCTCATTTTTCGCAGCAGACAACTCGCGAATAACCGATTCATTCAACCCTTTTCCTGTTGACAAGATTGGATCTACATCATCGTGAAAGCCAAATTTATATTCACCAAGATCAATTGGTTTTGGTTCTACTCTTTCTTCTGTCATTTCTTTCCTTTCATTTTCTTTTTAGCGCTCTTCCCATGTGATTACTTTTTCTAGTCTGGACCATCAGCAGCCGAATGTTGATATCATTTCTCACCAGAAGCTCGGTTAAAAAACCGACTTGAATCTTCATCACTTTTATTCATCATTAGGCTTGAGCATCGATTGCTTTCTTGAGAGCATTCCAAGCCAGGGTCGAGCACTTGATCCGTTGTGGAAATTTAGCAACCCCAGCTAAAAAGGCTGCATCTCCCAACTGGTCTTGACAGGCATCTTCTTTGCCTTGGACCATTTCTGAAAAAATAGTCGCCAACTCTAGCACTTCTTCTTTGGATTTTCCTAGGACAACGTCCGTCATCATACTAGCAGAAGCCGTCGAAATCGTACAACCTGAGTTGACAAAGGCAATGTCCTTGATTACTCCTTCATCATCAAACTGAACAGACAAACTAATCACATCGCCACAAGTTGGATTGTTTAAGTTGATTTGTTCAACCCCTTCAATCTTTCCATGGTGATGGGGATTTTTTGAATGGTCAGCTACTACAGCCATATAGAGGCTATCTAATTTAGAAAGTGCCATCGAAAAACTCCTTTGTTTTTATCAGCGCTTCTACAAGCTTATCACAGTCTTCCTTTGTATTGTAGAGATAAAAGCTAGCTCGAGCAGTCGCTGGAACCTCCAAATACTGGATCAAAGGTTGAGCACAATGGTGGCCTGCCCGAACGGCAACCCCTTCATAATCCAAGGCAGTCGCAAGATCATGAGGATGCAGATCCCCTAAGTTGAAGGAAATCACCCCAGAGCGTTTCGCTAAATCTTGGGAGCCATAGATTTTCAAGCCTTCAATTGCTTGAAGTTTGGGAAAGACGTAGGCAATCAAGTCTTGCTCGTGATGCTCAATGGCATCCATGCCAATAGCCTCCAAATAATCAATCGCCGCAGCCAAACCAATAGCACCAGCCATATTTGGAGTCCCTGCTTCGAATTTCCAAGGGAGTTCCTTCCAAGTTGCGGATTGTTCATAGACAAAGTCAATCATTTCCCCACCAAATTCAACAGGTGACATTTGGTTGAGATAGTGCTCTTTTCCATATAAGACTCCAATTCCTGTCGGTCCAGCCATTTTATGTCCGGAAAAGACAAAGAAGTCTGCATCTAGTTTTTGAACATCAATTTTCATATGGGGGACTGATTGGGCCCCATCCACTACCATAATGGCTCCTTTTTCATGGGCCAATTGAGCGAGTTCCTGGATAGGATTGATCACCCCGAGAACGTTAGAAGCATGGGTAATGGAAACAAATTTGGTTCGATCTGTCAATTTTTCTCGGAAATCCTCTAGATCCAGACCACCGTCTTTCAAGTAGGCATAGACCAACTTCGCCCCTGTCTTCTGACAAGCTTCCTGCCAAGGAAGGATGTTGGAATGGTGTTCCATAATAGAGACGAGGACCTCATCCCCCTCTTCGAGGATTTCCTCTGCAAACCGCCCAATCCAGTTCAAACCTGTCGTAGTACCTCTCGTAAACAAGACCTCTTTGGTCGAGGAAGCGTTTATAAAACGACGGACCGTTTCTCTTGCTGCTTCATAGGACGCGGTCGCCCGTTCGGCCAAGGTATGAACCCCGCGGTGAACATTGGCATTATCCTCTTGGTAATAGCGATTCACCGCTTCTAGGACAGCTTTTGGTTTTTGTGTCGTCGCTGCATTATCTAAATAGACAAGCGGCTCATCATTCACTATTTGATCTAAAATCGGGAAATCTTTCCGAATCTTTTCGACATCTATCATGTTTATCTCTTTAATAATTTATCTTCAATGGTTTGGATCATTTCTTCACGAACTTCTTTGACTGGAATCTCCACGATCACTGATCCAAGGAACCCACGAACCACTAGGCGTTCTGCAGTTGCCTGATCCAAGCCACGGCTCATGAGGTAGTACATGTCTTCTGGATCTACCTGACCGATAGAAGCTGCGTGACCTGCAGTCACATCATTTTCATCAATCAAAAGAATTGGGTTGGCATCGGAACGAGCTTGGTCAGAAAGCATTAACACACGGCTTTCTTGTTGGGCATCTGCCCCTTTTGCTCCCTTAATAATGTGGCCAATCCCGTTGAAGGTCAAGGTTGCCTTTTCAAGAATGACACCATGTTGGAGAATGTTCCCTACCGAATTGCAACCATAGTTGGTTACGCGGGTATCAATCCCTTGTACCTGACGACCACTAGATAGGGCTACGACCTTCAGGTCTGCATGGCTGCCGTTTCCTATCAAGTCACTATCAAAGTCAGCAACGACATTTCCTTCGTTCATGACACCGATTGCCCAATCAATGCTAGCATCCTTGCCTAGTTTCCCACGGCGGCTAATATAGGCAGTGACATTCTCACCAAGACGATCAATCGCAGCAAACTTCACTTGCGCACCCGAACGGGCAATGACTTCTACTGTGATATTAGCAGTTGCCTTGGCACTACCTTCTCCACGTGACTCTAACCGTTCAAGGTAACTAATCTTACTGTTCTTACCAGCGATAATCAAGATGTGCTTGTTAAATGGCACATCGCTATCACTATCCTGGTAGAAGACACCCTCGATTGGCTCCGCGATTTCTACATGATCTGGAATATAGAGAACAGCTCCACTATTGAAATAAGCTGTGTGGTAGGCTGCCAACTTGTCATCATCATATTTAACGGATGACATGAAAAATTCCTCTACGACCTCTGGAATTACTTCCAGGGCTGAGTGGAAGTCTGTAAAGATGACTCCCTGGTTGGCCAAGTCAACTGGAATCTGTTCAAATACTGTATGAGTTCCATGCTGAACCAATTTTAATTGATTGTCAATCGCAGTGAAGTCTGGCACAGCAGTGAGTGGCTCACTTTCTGTGATTGTTCCATCGCCGAGATTCCAACGATGAAATTTCACGCGTTCAATCACAGGTAGTTCTAAGTCATCAATTTTATCAAAAGCCTTCTGGCGCAAGTCCTGCAACCATTGGGGCTCTGCATGCATTTCTGAAAAAAGTTTGATATTTTCTTTGGTCATTTACTCCTCCTCAAAGATCCTGTTCAGTTTTGGACACAAGATTAGAGTTCTTCTTTGTAGTCGTAACCTAACTCTTCTGCTAATTTCGCGTATCCTTCACGCTCCAAACGCACAGCAAGCTCAGGACCACCTGAAAGGACGACACGACCTTCCATCATCACGTGAACCACATCAGGAGTAATGTAGTTTAAAAGACGTTGGTAGTGGGTAATGATCATGGCACCAAAATCTTCGCCACGCATTTCATTGACCCCTTTTGAAACCACTTTAAGGGCATCGATATCCAAACCAGAGTCAATCTCATCAAGGAGGGCAAACTTCGGTTCCAACATCAACAATTGCAGAATTTCATTGCGTTTCTTCTCACCACCTGAGAATCCTTCGTTCAAATAGCGTTCTGCCATTTCTTCCTTCATATTGAGGAGTTCCATTTTCTGGTCCAATTTTGTGATAAAATCACGAACAGAAATTTTTTCATCCTCTTCTTTGCCAGCATTCATGGCTGCACGAAGGAATTCAGCATTGGTAATTCCTGGAATTTCTGATGGGTATTGCATAGCCAAGAAAAGGCCCATGCGAGCACGTTCATCCACTTCCAATTCAAGGATATTCACTCCATCAAATAGAATTTCACCCTTAGTCACTTCATAGTTTGGATTTCCCATGATCGCTGCAGATAGGGTTGATTTCCCTGTCCCGTTAGGTCCCATGATGGCTGCAATTTCCCCTGTTTTAAGGGTCAAGTTCACGCCTTTTAAAATTTCCTTACCTTCAATTTCTACATGAAGATCTTTAATCTCTAATACTGACATTTGTATTCCTTTCTGCTATAGAGTTTTGTCTTATCTAGTATAACAAAAAAAAGCCTAAAAGGCTTTTCTGGTGTTTAGAATCGTTCTTATTTAGTCTTATTTCTTCTATTTTGTCGAACTTCCTCTCGATAGGCAGAATTTCCTATATAACGTAAGCAATTGAGGAGCGGACTATGGTGAGGGCCTAGGACTCCAATCAATTCCGCTAAGAGCTCAACACCTAATACCAAGCCAATAACAAGCAGAACACCACCAATACGAGTAGAGATATTCAACAGAAGAGAAATCATGGCAAAAATCATCGAAATTCCATAGATGACCAAAACGGTCCCACGATGCGTTAAGCCCAAAGAAAGTAGGCGATGGTGCAAGTGATTCCGATCTGGTGCATAGAACTTCTGACCAGAGAGAGTCCGACGGACAATTGCTAAAAAGGTATCCGTAATTGGAACTCCCAAGATAATCATCGGCGTAACCACCGCAACAGCCGTCGCATTCTTAAGACCTTGCAAGGACAAAACAGCGATCATAAAACCAATGAAGAGGGCCCCTGTATCCCCTAAATAAAGAATCGCTGGATGATAATTAAAGGGGAAGAAACCAGCAATGGCCATGACTAAGACAAAAATCGTCATGGTCAGGAAGAGATTGGGCACTGGAAGAAAGAAATGAGAAACAATCCCCATCGTCACCAAGGAAATAATCGAAACCCCACTGACCAGGCCATCCAAACCATCAATCAAATTGACCGCATTGGTAATCGAAATGATCCAAATGACTGTTAAAATATAGGACAACCATGGATCAAAATGAAGAAATGGACCCCCGAAAGGGATCTTAAAATCATCCAAGCGAAAATCTGTAAAAAACCAGATCACACTAGATCCTAGGAAAATCCCCAGCATCTTTAACCGCGGTGATAATTCTTTTATATCATCGATTAAACCAGTTAGACCTATAATCCATCCTCCAACGACAACTGGCAAAGTATAGGTCAGATAAGATGTCTTAGCTACATGCCCCTTTGTAATCATCGGCAACAAAATGACGGTTGCAATGGTAAAAGCAAGAATAATAGCTAAACCACCAGCGCTGGGCATGGGTTTCTTATTGATCCGACGCGCATTTGGATAGTCTACGGCATCTATTTTAAACGCCAATAACCTCACAAAGGGAGTTAGAATCAAACTGATCAAAAAAGTTGCAATCAGGACCAGGATAAATTGTAACGGAAAAGTAATCATACCAAATTAACCTTTTGAAGTTCGTGAATAGCATCTGAGACGAGCAAGAGATGGCCATGTTCCTGAAGGACAGCTCTAGTAGTATCTGTATCTTCCGCATATTCACGCATGGTTGCCAAAAGCCAACCTGGATAATCCTGCGGACACCCTTCCAAATCGATCAGGATGGTTAAATAGTACATCCCGTCCATTTTATAAAGTTCAGAAGTCTCAACAGCATAATGAACTGTTTTTGTAAACCGAATCACTTCCTCTAACTGAGAAAACTGGAGGATATAATAAATATACCGTGTATCTACTGGATGACTCGATGTATCTTCTTCTGAAATCTGATTTTCGTCAGCCAATTCCTCAGCTTCTAAATGACGGATCGCATCGCCGTCTCCCTTACTCTTTTCAGAGATGGTTTTTTCCAAGGTTTTGATAAATTCGTCCGGAGACATTTGCGACAATTCTTCCATATCAGGCAAATCGGAAAAATCTTCAAAATTTAAATGCTGATCAATTTTTGATTTGGTCACAAAAACATCGAGTTTATCTGGCTTAGGGGTCACTCGAAAACTCAACATGCCACTGTCTAAGAAACTTTCCGGCATTTCTAATTCATCTAAGATGGTATAGAAAAATTCTTCTGTTTTTTCTTGAGGCACCAAAAAATCGGCCATTTCCATGCCCCGTTCTTCTAAATCCTCTAATTGAATCGTGATTTTAATGGTTGAATCACTGATTTGCTTCATCTTCATGACTGCACCTCATACTATTAGTCTTTCTATTATACTAAAAAGGGACATATTTTTCAAAACATGACCCCCTCCTTAGATAGGAAACAAGACTTAAACAAAAGAGCACTTCCTCCCCCGCAAACATAGCAGTTTGAAGAAAAGGAAGAAACACTCCAATTTCATTATTAGATAAAAATTTTAATCACTGCGTAGACAAGCAAAATCGCTCCCAGAACAATCCGATATTTCCCAAAGACTGTGAAGTCATGAGTTTTGACATAGTCTGTCAAGAAGCGAATCGCTACCATACTAACACCGAAGGCTACCGCCATAGCAACTAAAAGGATTGTTCCCTGGCTGAAGCTTAAAGCATTTCCTCCCAAAACAAACTTAGCGACCTTTAATAGACTAGCCCCAAACATGGCAGGAATCCCCAGATAAAAGGTGAATTCTGTCACAACTGAGCGACTAACTCCATTGACCAAACCACCTACAATTGTTGCACCTGACCGACTGGTTCCTGGGAAAAGCGACAAGACTTGGAACAACCCAATATAGAGAGCTGTCTTATAAGGCAACTTGTGTAATTCCGTCACTTCCGGCTCTACTTGCTCCCGTTTTTCAAGGTAAATAAAGGCCCAACCATAGGTAATCAACATGATGGCTACAGAAAAAGAGTTATGAAAATGAGCTTCAAACCAATCATCCAATTTAAAGACAAAGAGCAACGGTAGGGTCGCCACAGCAACCTTGGCCCACAATTGCCAAGTTCGTCTTACCTCTTTTTTCGATTTTCCAGGCTTAAATGGATAAAGCTTGTCGAAGTAAATCACAACGACAGCCATAATGGCACCTAGCTGAATAACGACATTAAACATCTCCATAAAGGCAGGGTTTTGATCCTTAAACTGGATAAAGTCTTGAATCAAAATCAAATGACCTGTACTTGAGATTGGAAGCCACTCTGTGACTCCTTCAACAATTCCAAAAAGAATCGCTTTTATCAGTTCAATGATAAACATCTTTTTCTCCTAAACTTGCATTTGCTATATTATAACACATTTCTAGCCATAGAACCAGATGCGCTTGCAAGGATGCTTAGACTAAAAGAGAGTGGGACAGAAATCGGTCATTCGTTAGAATTCGATTTCGTCGTCCCACCTCCGCACAGTTGAGTAGGGCTGTAAAAGCTGATAAAATCAGCCTAGTAGAGCCCACTCAACCACTGCGTCTTGCTCGACAATCCAAAGACAATTGAGAGGCTAGGACTTTTGTCCCAGCCTCCTATGAAATTGTAAACACAAGATTGGCTAGACGGCACATTTGTCACTCTAAAAAGCACCGAAGCCACCGCCTCCACCGCCTCCAGAGAAACCACCCCCAGAACTACCGCCTGAAGATACTGTAAAATGACTAGCGGTTGTAGCGGTCGTTCCATAATTAGATAAGAGACGGCTGGAATGGATTAGATTACTACGAAACGGAGTGTAGACATAGGCATCCATACTTGGGTTCTCTAAGTGGATTTGACGAAGCTTCATCACTTTGCTTACTTGATCTGCAAAACCAAACAGAGTAGCATAGACTAATAAGCGATTCCATAAAACCAGCGATTGAATTTCTGCTTCTTCCAAATGAGCGATATCCCGCAACATATTACGGAAGCTATCCCAATAATAGCGTTGCTCAGCTCCGAGCTCTGTTGGGACCCCATCCCGTTGATAGAGGCTGAACTTCCCTTGGAAGGATGTCGGAAGGATCCACATCACCAACACATACATCACGCAAAAGATAGAGAGCCAGTTTAAGACAAAATAAGCTATTAAACCAGCTACCAAGGCAATGCTCCATGCAGCCCATCCAAAGAAGAGACTTTTACGTCCTGCACTTTCCTCCCCAGACTCTAAGGGACGATAATAAGAAGGAAGGGTAAATGTTTGGATCTTCTGCTGAACAGCTTGAGAGACACGAGAAATCGCTGCATCAATCCGATTTTGCGCTTGTTTTCCTCGCTCACGAATGGCATCTTGATCTTTCTTAGAAGCGTATTTATAGAGAGAATCTGAAATTTCATAATCTGAAAACAAGTCATCTGTTCTACAATATTTTTGAGAACCAAATGCAAGTCTAAGAAACTCTCGCTCAAATTCATCCAATGTATCTTCATTTTGAATCGTTAAAACTGTATGAGTGTCGTATTGCTCACAGATGATATTTTTTCGATCAATCAAATCAAGTAAGGTAGCTTGCACTAACTGATCAAATTTAAAGGCTCCCCGAGCGTGTTTTTTGGTTGGAGAGATTTCATCTAGCTCTGTAGAATAAACTATTGAAGCCATTAGTAGAGGCGCAACGTTATTTGGAATCTCATACAAGCGACTATTTTTCGGAAAAACCTTGGCAGAAGTAACAGATTGCATGAAGCGATGACGATAATAAATAGCAAGAAGAAGGAAAAGCAGAACAAGGATTGGAAGTAGGACCTTCATAAATAGGCGAATCCAGGTCCGTTTTTGAACAATTCCAGCTTCCGTCCGATGATAGTTGGCCTCCTCCATCAAGCCTGAATCCCTATCTGATTCCCCAAAGGAAGCTACATCCGATTTCAACCAGTAAGCATAAATTTCAACACCTTCTTTGCGCTTTAAATTTTTTAAGCTCGCAATATAGTTGGCACCTTCCTTCTGTATCGATGCATCTGGACCCATATAAGATGTATGAATATTTAATTCTGATTTTGAAACCTCTGAAGCAAATTTCGGGATAATCTGTAACTCTACTTTTTTGACCCCCTGATCCCCATCACTGATCGGCTTCCAGTTCAATAACAAGATATCCCGATGAACATAGAGCAGGTTTTTTAACTGCCAGGTAACCTTCACCTTGACGGTATCTCCTGCGCTTCCGCCATTGTAAATCTTAACCTGATAACCATCACCTAAATTTTGAACTTCTGGTTCTTGTGACAAGGTTCTGCCTTCTACTTCCACCAGGGGAGGAGTTACTATTTCAAAACCTTGAGGCATTTTACCCGCTGATCCCAAGGTGACATATTGGCCTTTATAGGAAGTTGTAAAATGATAGACCAATTCTTCCTCATAAGTAGCATCATCCCAAGTTTCCAAGATTAAAGTCCCCCGATAAGACTGAATCTCATAGGAAGGACCATCCGCCTTGACAAGACCCGTTACAAATAGACAGGTCATCACTGCAAATAGAACATACAGAATTTTTTTCATTTTCCTATACTCCTTTGGTATATTATAGCATTTTTTTATGAAAAGGCTATCAGGTTTGAAAAGTAGGCCAATTTCCTGTACAATAAGATGATACTATTTATATAGGAAGAGGAGACTACATGAAAAAAACAATTTATGCTCTCTTTACCGGACTACTTTTATGCCTGGGAATGAGCCATATTGTAAAAGCAGACGAATATCTCCGGATCGGGATGGAAGCCGCCTACGCTCCTTTCAACTGGACCCAAGAGGATGATGCAAATGGAGCCGTGAAGATTGATGGCACCAACCAATATGCCAACGGATACGATGTCCAAATCGCAAAAAAGGTTGCTGAGGGACTAGGTAAAAAACCTCTGATCGTTAAAACATCTTGGAACGGACTAATCCCCGCCCTCACTTCTGGTAAAATTGATATGATCATCGCTGGAATGAGTCCGACTGCCGAGCGCAAGAAAGAGGTCGCTTTCTCTAATAGCTACTATACCAGTGAGCCGGTCATGCTGGTGCGTAAAGACGGAAACTATGCGAATGCCACTAGTCTAGATGACTTCAAGGATGCAAAGGTCACCTCTCAACAAGGGGTCTACCTCTATTCTCTCATCTCCCAACTCAAGGGCGCCAAACAAGAAACCGCTATGGGGGATTTCGCCCAGATGCGTCAAGCTTTAGAATCTGGTGTTATCGATGCCTATGTTTCTGAGCGGCCCGAAGCCTTGACAGCTGAATCTGCTAATTCAAAATTTAAGATGATCCAATTCAAAAAAGGTTTTGAAGTCGGGGAGGAAGATGCGACCATTGCTATCGGGATGAAAAAAGGCGACAGTCGAATCGACCAAGTCAATGCTACACTAGCTAAAATTTCGGCTGAAGACCAAGTCAAACTCATGGATGATATGATTGAGAAGCAACCCGCTTCCAACGATGCTAGTGATGATGAGCAGACTTTCTTCAGCCAAATGATGAAGATTTTGAAAGATAATGGACCACAGTTCTTACGAGGAACTGGAATGACCCTCTTAATCTCTATGACAGGGACCATTGCTGGTTTGATTATCGGTTTGTTAATCGGTGTTTTCCGAACTGCTCCTACGTCTAAAAACAAGGCTCTAGCTACCTTGCAAAAATTCTTCGGTTGGTTCCTCAATGTCTACATTGAAATCTTCCGTGGTACTCCGATGATCGTTCAATCCATGGTTATTTTCTACGGTTCAGCCCAAGCCTTTAACATTTCCTTGGATCGTACCTGGGCTGCTATCTTTATTGTTTCGATCAACACAGGAGCTTATATGAGTGAGATTGTTCGTGGAGGAATCTTAGCAGTGGATACTGGCCAGTTTGAAGCGGCTACCGCTCTGGGGATGACCCATGGACAAACCATGCGCAAGGTCGTTCTCCCACAGGTCGTTCGGAATATCTTGCCAGCGACAGGGAATGAATTTGTCATCAACATCAAGGATACATCTGTCTTGAATGTTATCTCTGTGGTTGAACTCTACTTTACAGGAAATACGGTCGCAACTCAAAACTACCAATACTTCCCAACCTTTACCATTATTGCGGTAATTTACTTTATCCTGACTTTCACCATCACCCGTATCCTTCGATACATCGAACGTCGCTTAGACTCTGATACCTACACAACTGGTGCCAATCAAATGCAAGTCAAAGAGGTGAAATAATGGCAGAAAAAATACTTGAAATCAAACACTTAAAAAAATCCTACGGTCAAAACGAAGTTTTGAAGGACATCTCTCTTTCTGTTGAGAAAGGTGAAGTTATCTCCATTATCGGGAGCTCTGGTAGCGGGAAATCTACCTTCCTTCGCTCCATTAATCTCTTAGAAACTCCGACTGATGGAGAAATCCTCTACCGGGGACAGAACGTTCTCGATCCTGATTACGATCTCACCCACTATCGGGAAAAATTGGGCATGGTTTTCCAAAGCTTCAATCTATTCGAAAACTTAAATGTCTTGGAAAATACCATTGTTGCTCAGACTACCGTACTGAAACGGGACAGAGAAACAGCAGAGAAAATTGCTAAAGCGAACTTAGAGAAAGTTGGCATGGGAGAACCTTATTGGGCTGCTCGTCCAAAACAACTTTCAGGAGGACAAAAGCAACGGGTGGCTATTGCTCGGGCCCTTTCTATGGATCCTGATGCCATTTTGTTTGATGAACCAACCTCAGCTCTGGACCCTGAAATGGTCGGAGAAGTTCTTAAAATTATGCAAGACTTAGCCAAAGAAGGCCTAACCATGATCGTGGTCACCCACGAAATGGAATTTGCCCGAGACGTCTCAAGTCGTGTTATCTTTATGGACAAAGGGGTCATCGCTGAACAAGGTGATCCAAAAGAAATCTTTACCAATCCAAAAGAAGAACGGACGAAAGAATTCTTACAACGTTTCTTAAATTAAAACAAACTCCCTCACTGGAATGATTCCGATGAGGGAGTTTTCGAATACCATTAAATGAAAGTGAAATCCCACACATAAACTTGTTAAAATCCTTTAATAGCCAGGGATCCAGCTAGTGATACTTTCCTACGATATCCTGATTTATACTATATAAAAAAGAAGGGAAGCTTGTTCCCTTCTTTTTTATATAGTATTTTAATTTTCAAATTTTTGATGATTCTTATCATAAAAATCGATTAAGCCAAGCGCAGTTTCAAACGAGATGTTTTTCACTTTTGCACGACCTTGCGCAAGTGCAATGATAGACATTTCACGGGCGTTCGTTTCTTTACTGATACGATACCCAGTGATCTTTTTATCACGTACCCAACCAACAACTGATTCCACTTTTTCGAAGTTCGATTTAGCCATGATCATTCTCCTATATTATTATTTCCAATACTAATATAAAATTTTTTGCATATTTTGTCAACCATAATAGCTGAAAGTACGAACAATTTTAAAAAAGTCAGATATTTTATTATTTTGCTTTTAAAGCTGAAAGTATTTGAGTACGAATATTCTCTACGCCATCCGGATTTGCTGGTAAGAAGAGGGTATTGGTTCCTTGCTTTTCTGCAAAGTTATTCAAAGTATCCAAATATTGGTTGGTCAAAAGAATGGACATAATCTGTTCTTCTGTCAAATTCACATTGGTATCTTTCAATTCCTTGATAGAATCAGCCAAACCATCTACGATAGCCTTCCGTTGTTCTGCAATCCCGACCCCGTGAAGACGATCCTTTTCAGCTTCTGCCTCGGCTGCTGTAACAATCTTGATCTTATCAGCTTCTGCCAGTTCTTGGGCTGCCACACGTTTCCGTTGAGCCGCATTAATCTCGTTCATAGATTGCTTCACTTCAGCATCTGGTTCAACTTTAGTAATCAAGGTTTTTACGATAATGTACCCATAGGTCGACATTTCTTCAGCTACTTGCTTTTGAACCTCAAGGGCGATTTCATCTTTTTTCTCGAACAATTCATCCAAGGTCAACTTTGGAACAGATGAGCGCAAGGCATCTTCGATGTAAGATTTGATCTGAGCTTCTGGGCGCATCAATTTGTAGTAAGCATCCGTTACATTGTTTTCATTTACGCGGTATTGTGTCGCTACATTCATGGTAACAAATACGTTATCTTGTGTCTTTGTTTCGACCACAATCTCGCTTTGCAAGAGACGCAATTGCACACGCGCCGCAATTTTATCGATTCCAAATGGTGCACGGACATGAATCCCACTGTTACTGATCTTTTGATAGCGTCCAAAACGCTCAATAATTGCAACAGATTGTTGTTTCACCACATAGAGCGAGCTAATGAATACAGTAGCTCCAACGACTAAAATAGCCAATAGAAAAATCCAAATCATTTTCTGATTCTCCTTTATATTTTATTTACTTTTTAGAAGTGATTCTTTGTTAAAGAATCCATCATACCAACATGTTGTAGAGAGTTTCATTTCCATTTAAATTAATGAAAGAGGGGTCAAATTGTTCAATCCGATTGATCAGTCCTGCGTAATCATGCTTATCCGCTAAAGCAACCCCAATCAAAACTGGGCCCGTCCCCTTGCTTGCCCGTTTGATGTACTCAAACCGCGTGATATCGTCATTTGGCCCTAAGATATCATTTACAAACTCTCTCAAAGCTCCTGGACGTTGCGGGAAGTTGACGATGAAGTAGTGTTTGATACCATCATAGATCAAAGCTCGCTCTTCCATCTCTGGCATCCGGTTAATATCATTGTTCCCACCAGAAATCACACAACAAATGGTCTTCCCTTTGATATACTCTCTCAACACTTCTAAAGCCGCAACACTGGCAGCACCAGCCGGTTCTGCAACCAAGCCTTGCTTGGAATAAAGATCAATCAAGGTCTCAGAGATCAAGCCCTCGTTTACTCCAATTAGGGTCTCAACATTTTTTTTCGTTGCTTCATAAGTCAGCTGGCCAACCTTTTGAACAGCGATTCCATCCGCAAACTTATCAATTTGTTTGAGTTTGACCGGGCCTCCGGCTTCAAATGCCGCCTTCATCGACCGAGCTCCATCTGCTTCGATCCCAATAACATCGATCTCTGGTGCTTGCTCCTTTATATAGGTGGATACTCCAGCGATGAGACCTCCCCCACCAACTGGTACTAACACAGCATCAAAGTCAATCGACTCTTTTTTAGCTTCCTCTAGGATTTCGTAGGCTACAGTCCCTTGACCCGCTTGGACGTTGGCATCATCAAATGGATCAATGAAGGTACAGTTTTTAACCTCGGTGTATTCCTGCGCTGCCTTAGAAGAAGCATCAAAGGTATCTCCTACTAATTTAATGGTCACATACTCTCCGCCGAAGAAACGAACCTGGCTAATCTTTTGCTGAGGCGTCGTAATCGGCATAAAGATAGTTGCTGGGATTTTCATCTCTCGGCAAGTGTAGGCAACTCCTTGAGCGTGGTTGCCCGCAGAAGCACAGACTACTCCTTGCTCTCTCTCTTTTGCATGTAACTGAGAAATCGCGTAGTAGGCTCCACGGATCTTAAAGGAACGAACGCGCTGAGCATTTTCCTTCTTTAAGTAGATTTTCGCTCCATACTTTTCGGATAAATAATGATCATAATCTAAGGGAGTCTCAACAACCACACCCTTTAAGACCTTGTGGGCTTTTATGATATCTTTCGATGTTATCATAGTCTTCCTCTTCTTCTCCTTATTTCATCTAATTATATCAAAAGACTGCAAAAATTTCAGCGTGTTTTCCAAATTTTCAGAAAAATCACCCAAAATGCTCGATATGGCACGTCTCTTCATACAGATTCTGCTAAATGGTTGAAAAAAACTTCCAAATCATCTCTCTATTGATGAAAAAGAAGTTGGGATTTCTCCCAACTTCACCATCACCTCATTAGTTATAGATTTTAAAGGCGTCGTCATCATTTTTTCCAACGAATGGCATTGCTTTACGCAATTCAGCACCAACTTTTTCGATTTCAAGGTTAGCCGCTTGTTCACGGTAAGCAGTCAATTTTGGACGACCAGCTTTGTAGTCGTTGACAAAGTCATTAGCAAATTTACCATTTTGGATGTCCGCAAGAACGGCTTTCATGTTTTCTTTCACTTGCTCAGTAATGACACGTGGACCTGACACGTAGTCACCGTATTCAGCAGTGTTTGAAATTGATTGACGCATTTTCTTGAATCCACCTTCGTAGATCAAGTCAACGATGAGTTTCATTTCGTGAAGTACTTCGAAGTAAGCCAATTCTGGAGCGTATCCAGCTTCCGTCAAGACTTCAAAACCAGCTTCGATAAGGGCAGTCAAACCACCACAAAGAACAGCTTGTTCACCAAACAAATCTTCTTCCGTTTCTTCTTTGTATGTTGTTTCCAAAAGACCAACGCGTGCTGAACCAACACCTTTACACCAGTCCATTGCGATATCTTTAGCATTTCCTGTAGCATCTTGGTAGACAGCGTAAAGTGCAGGAACACCAAATCCTTCTTCATACGTACGACGTACCAAGTGACCAGGTCCTTTAGGCGCACACATGAAGACATCTACATCTGCAGGAACTTTGATGAATTCGAAGTGGATGTTGAAACCATGTGCAAATCCAACAGCATTACCAGCTTCCAAGTTTGGAGCAATTTCTGCTTCGTACAATTCTTGTTGGATCTCGTCTGGAGCCAAGATCATGATGACGTCAGCCAATTTAGTTGCTTCTGCTACTGTGTAAGTATCAAAACCATCTTCTTTTGCTTTGTCAAAAGATTTACCTGGACGTACACCGATAATCACATCATGACCTGAGTCACGCAAGTTTTGTGCGTGGGCATGACCTTGTGAGCCATAACCGATAACGGCGATTTTTTTACCGTCAAGTGCTGCTACTTTTACATCTTTTTCGTATTCCATTTGAACTGCCATAGTTTTTTCTCTCTTTTCTATTTTTATTGCCTCTTAGGCTGTTTTAACAAATTTAGGTTGGATTCTTTTACTCAATGAAAATCAAAGAGCAAACTAGGAAGCTAGTTGTAGGTTGCTCAAAGCACTGCTTTGAGGTTGTAAATAAGACTGACGGAGTCAGTAACATATACCTACGGCAAAGCGACGCTAACGTAGTTTGAAGAGATTTACGAAGAGTATTAATCGCGGGTAAAGCCAGTTGCACCAGTCCGTGCGACATTCTTAATCCCATAAGGACGAATGACACGCAGGAGAGCTTCGTTCTTCTCTGCATTTCCTGTCATCTGCACGGTGATGGAGCTCGGAGCTACGTCAACCACAGTCGCGCGGAAAGGCTGGATAATCGCCAGCAATTCTGCCCGTTTCTCTGCAGGTGCTGAGACCTTGATCAGAATCACTTCACGTTCTAGGTGAGGTTTATCTGTGATATCTCGAACGCGAATCACATCGACCTGGCGGTTGAGTTGCTTGATGATTTGTTCCACTTCATCATGAGACGCAACATCAATAATGATGGTAATCCGTGATACATTAGGGTTTTCTGTCGCTCCCACTGAGATACTCTCAATATTGACTTGGCGTCTCGACAAGACACCGGTAAAGCGATTGAGGACCCCAGACCGGTTTTGAAGTTTGGCTGTTAACATTCTACGCATTAAACTTCACCCCCAACATCTCATGATTGCTCTTACCAGCTGGTACCATTGGTAGAACGTGTTCTTTACGAGAAATGTCAATCTCGATAAACATCGGTACATCTTCGGTAATGACTTCTAAATCTTTCTCAAGGGTTTCAGGATTATCAAATTTGTAGTTTTTAATCCCGTAGGCTTGGGCCATCAATTGGAAGTCAGGCAAGGTTTCAAAGACAGACTCTGATGTCCGCCCATCATAGAAGGCTTCTTGCCACTGACGAACCATCCCCAGTGAATGGTTGTTGAGCATAATGACCTTGATTGGAATCTTGTAAACATTCAAGATAGCCAATTCCTGGTTGGTCATCTGGAAACCACCATCTCCGACAAAGAGCACGACTTCTTTATCTGGGTTGGCAATCTTAGCACCAATGGCGGCTGGCACACCGAATCCCATGGTCCCTAGTCCACCAGAAGTCACCAACTGCCGTTCATTTTGATATGGGTAGTACTGAGCTGCCCACATTTGGTGTTGTCCAACGTCTGTCACGACGATGGCATCCCCCTTAGTCAACTCACCAACACGTTCAATAACCGCTTGGGGTTGGACCACGCGTTCTTTCTTATCATAAGAACGAACCCGATTTTTATCTTTGGTAACCTTCTCGACCCATTTCTCCGTATTGTTATGAACCACTGGCTCTGCTAATAACTGTTGTAGGGCTTTTTTTGCATCGCCAACTACTGGAATATCAACTGCAATGATTTTACCAATCTCTGCCGGGTCAATGTCAATGTGAGCGACTTTGGCATTCTTCGCAAAGGTTTTTGGATTTCCTGTCAGACGATCATCAAAACGACAACCGATGCTAATCATAAAATCCGCTTCGGTCATGGCAATGTTGGCTGCAAAGGAACCGTGCATACCTCCCATCCCAAGGAAGAGAGGATGACTGGTCGCAATCGTTCCCTGTCCTAGAAGACTAGTTACCACAGGAATTTGATAGCGCTCAGCCAAGGCTACCAATTCGTCCGCCGCTTCTGCATAGCTGACGCCACCACCAACTAAAAGAACTGGCTGTTTAGCCTTGCCCAATTGCTTCAAGATTTTCTTAATCTGCAATTCATTTGGCTCAATGGTCGGCTGGTAACTTGGAATGTTGATTGCTGGGTTGAATATATAATCTGTTTCTAAGGCAGAGACATCTTTTGGAAGGTCAATGACGACAGGGCCTGGACGCCCAGTTGTCGCAATATGGACCGCTTCAGTAATAATCCGTGGAATATCTGCGGTCTCTCGTACTTGGTAATTGTACTTGGTGATTGGCATGGTAATCCCAACAATGTCTGCCTCTTGGAAGGCATCCTTCCCGATACCGGAACGGTTGACCTGTCCAGTAAATACAAGAAGAGGGACACTATCACTCATGGCATCAGCAATACCCGTAATGGCATTGGTTGCCCCAGGGCCACTAGTGACGACTGCGACACCCAACTTTCCAGTTGATTTGGCGTAGCCTTCAGCTTCATGCAAGCAGCCTTGTTCATGTCGGCCAAGAATGTGTTTGATCCCTTTAAAACTATAAATAGCATCGTAAAGGGGCAAAACCGCTCCACCTGGGTACCCAAAAATGGTATCAATCCCAAGATCTCGAAGCGTTTCTAGCACAAGCTCTGAACCTGTCTTTGCAGTTTCTAAGGTAATTTTCTCCATGTCTCTCCTTTCTGTTTCTTTGATTATCAAATGAGCATGCTACTATCATACCATTTTTGGAAAATAATTCAAGTAAAAATCACAAATTTTCTGAATTTTCTATCCAAATACGAATAATGAGAATTCTCCTAAAAAAGAACAATCCAATCAAAAAAGGAGTCTGGGACAAAAAGTTCTCAGTCACAAAAAAGCTAGAGATTCCCAATTGCGAAACCGTTGCTTTTTTTGGAGATAAGAGACTTTTGTCCCAGCCTCTTTTTCAGTATCGTTACTAGCATTTTCATCACATACTACCGATAGCTAAAATGATGAAGGGGAGGCTGTTACTTAGCATGTGAACAAGTAGGGGATAGTAGATATTCTCCTTTTCTTTCACAAAAATAATAGAAAAGGCAAGGCCAGAACCTAGATAATAGACTGCACCGACCCACTCGGATAGATTCAAGTTATGCATATGAGTTAAGGCAAAAGCAAGGCTGGCTATAAAGATACTCAGCCAAGTTGGCAGACTTTTTCTCAAATATCTCAATAGAGTTTGACGGAAAAATAATTCTTCTACCAGAGGTCCAATGACACAAGCAAAAACAACTATCAGTAGCGGTTGTACTTGAAAGGTGTTTTGAATATTCGACTGGTTTAGACCTTGTCCGACCAGCCCAAAAAACTGCCTCAACATCTCTGATACAAATCCAAAGACAACAGTCATCAGAATGAGAAAGAGCCAGCCTGTTAAGACGCCAAAGAAGAATTTTCTTTTAGTTTTTCTAATCTCATTCCATTGTTGGATTAATCTATCCTTGAACAAGATAGAGCCATATAGAGCTAATACTACATAGAGTAGATATTGTAGATAATTCGCAATGGCAGATGGCATCAACGAAGCCAGCAATTTATGGCCATCAAACTCAAAAAGAACTGTATAGAGAATCGCAAAAATCAGGATTCCCTTATTTTTATTAGACATCATTTAAAACCTTTCCATTCACAATCATTCTCATGGTCATCAACCAGATCTGCAGCCTGCATAAAGGACAAAACAGCGACTGGTCATCGTGGAGGGGCTATCCCCACTCCTCATCATTGTAGGATACATATAGCGGGTTGTTCATTTTGACCCAGCTACTCTCAATTGTCTTTGGATTGTCGAGCAAGACGCAGTGGTTGAGTGGGCTCTACT
>NZ_JAPJPF010000019.1 GCF_030825805.1 Streptococcus sp. | reverse complement strand
CTGCATTACCAATTGTAGCAAATGGGTCACGTGTGAAGTACAAGTTTGGCATTGGGTCGATTGCAAATGGATAGTCAGATTCAACAAGGTCTGTCAATCCTTTTGCTTCTTCAGGAATTTCTGGAAGTTCAGCTTTTTGAACCCCTGCCATTGTTTTTTCAACCAATTCTTGGTTGTCTTCAATGCTGTGAAGCAATTCACGGATCGCAACTTTTGTTTGGCGTCCACGAATGTTTGCTTCTTCAAGGTATTCTTCGATGAACTGATCACGAATTTCTGGAGAAGTCAATGATTCAGCAGCCAACTGCTCAAGATAAAGTACTTCGATTCCTTCGTTACGAAGTGCTTCAGCAAATGCGTCGTGTTCTTTTTGAGCATCTTCCAAGAATGGAATATCATCAAAAAGAAGACGTTCAAGATAGTCAGGCATCAAGTTTTCCAACTCTTTACCTGGACGGTGCAAACAAACTTTTTTCAGTTTTCCAATTTCTGAGAAAACATGAATTGGGTGTGTAGACATCTATTGTCCTCCTTTTTCTTGCGGTTTAGCTTAGCTAATCCCGTTTACAGGTTCCATTTTATCACCAATTGGTACCGCTTTCACAACCAATCTTCCATTACGAATGCCAAGAATTTGACACTTTTTTAAATATTACCCTAGTTTTATGAAAAATGAACCGCTTTCTTTGGATATTTTGCTAAATATATTCTTTTTGTGAGTAAATATTTTTTTATTTGATTTTTGAAACTTTTTAACGTTTTTGACAGAAAGTAAAAGAAGCCCTACTAGGCTTCTTCAAAACTATCTAAAAAGAATGGAAGATCGAGAAAAGTTAATTTCTTATGCTTGTACTCGATTCTCTCCTCTTCTAGGAGCTTCTTTAACACTTGATTGACGGTTTCCCTCGTCGTCGCAGCTAATCTAGCCAACTCTTTCATGCTCATTGGAAAAGGAATGGTTGGACCAAACTTTTGATAATCCTTACAAAGTAGAGCTAGGGATTGAATCACACGATCACTGGCACTGGCTGCGACCACATTACGAAGCCGCAACTCCTGGAACTCCAGAATTTTTGAAAGTTTTCTCGTAATGAAGAGAACTTGTTCCATACTGGACTGGACAATTTCCTCATAAAGCTGAACAGGAATACTGAAGTATTTTACGGTTGTCATGGAAGTGGCTGTATAGTGATAAGTTGAATCTGTAAACATACCACCGTATGGGAAGACAGCTCCTTCTTTAATGTAATCCATATACGAGAAGGTGTCTGAAGAATCAAACTCCTCAATACGGACATAGCCTTCTACCACTAAAAAAATCCGATCGCGCTTATCACCAGCAAAAAATAGGATCTGTCCCTTTGGAATTTCTCTATAATGGATTTCTACAGCTAATTTATCGAATTTTTCAACTGGAATTTCAGAGAAAGCTGGATGGGATCGAATCAACTGATAATCTTCTTTTGTAATCATTTCTATTCTTTCTTTAGGTTCTTTAGTTATTATATCATATTTATTCACTGACCTCAAAGAATGTCCCCAAGATTTAACCATGAAACAATATTTTCCATAGAAAAAACCTTCCCAAAACTGTTTTGGGAAAGCTTCTAAATCGTTAATTGACATTTACACGGTGCCATTCATTGATCACATAGCAGAGTTGGCCAAGTAAATGAAGACCATAGCCACTGATCTCCGTACTTTCTGGAGTAGTTCCCCCTAGACCAGCTGTAAAAATCGAGATGAGGTAGGGTGTTTGTTCGTAAACGATGGCTTCGACATTGAGGGCTTCCGCTACATAACCAGGTTTTTGCTGAATGACTAAATCTGGTAAATACCGTTTGTAGTATTCATTCGGGAAGGACTCTCCGATCAATTCTAGCAAGGTCGCATATTTTTCTTTATGATTCCAAAGATAGTCTAAGACTTGAATATAGTAATCAGATGTCGTTTTGTTTTCAGGACTAATAGTTTTTATTTCTGCTCGGGATTTTCCATACTTTTCATACTTTCCGTAAACATTGTCCATACCACCAAAGCGGTCGGCCAAGGCATATGCCGGCGTATTTTCTGAATAGACAAGAGAATACCGCTGCATATCTGGGATCGTCATAGCGCCACCGAAGGCAGCTACATAATTATCGTGCTCTCCAAGGTACTCGTAGTAAGTATTGGTAATATCAAATTCTTCCGTTAAATTTAATTTCCCTGCATCGACTTCATCCACGACTAACATATTGAGGGGCAGTTTATAGGTACTTCCAGCTGTCATCGGCTGCAACTCATTCATCGAAAATTGTTGGCCTGTCGCAGGATTTTTGTAGGTAAAGGTAATTTGGGAAGGATCAATACCATATTCAGCCATGTAGTCTTGTACAACTTCAACTAAGCCTTTATTGGCATAATCATAGACAAGACCCAAATTCTCCATGGTTTCACGATCTTGATCTATGACAGCTTGTTTTTCTTCAGGAGTTTTGACACGAGGAGGTTGAAGGGGCTGCTTCTCTTCCTTGGA
The DNA here is from genome assembly GCF_030825805.1 of Streptococcus sp. GTDB lineage: Bacteria > Bacillota > Bacilli > Lactobacillales > Streptococcaceae > Streptococcus. The sequence continues at coordinate 29,662 of NZ_JAPJPF010000019.1, read as the reverse complement.
CTCAACTGGTTGAGCCGTCGTTCCCTCTTGAGCAAGTGGTGAGGCCGGAGCCTGATGAAGATGGAGGTAAGTTAACGCTCCAACTCCTCCTATACATAGTAAAATTCCCAACACAATCATGATCGATCGAACATTAAATATTTTTTTCATATGAAGTTAATTATAAAAGATTCTCTTTAAAATAACAAGGTGTTTCCGGATCAGAAAACGATTTCTTCTAGAAGAAATTTTTTAGCGATTTCCAGATCAATCCTTCTTCATTTTCCTAATAGTCCATCCCCTTTTGACTGTCTTATTTCCGCTTAAAGGATCCCATGATCAGTTTTGCCACTTCACGCGCAATGGTACGGAACAAGGAACTGATAAAGGAATCTTTGGCCTTTTCTAAACTAGATTTCCGCAGACGGCCCGGACTCCGTTTTTGACTGGCCTTCTCTTCTGCAACTCTTGCTTTATCTTCCTCTTCCCGCTCCTTTTCCTTCTCTTCTCTAGCAGATTTTTCAGTCAATTTTTCATAAGCTGATTCATTGTCTACTCGAACAGCATATTTTTGATGGAAAGGAGAGCTGGTCATCAAGGCCAACTGTTCACTCTCGTTTAACAAATCAAAACTCGATTGTGGAGACAAAATATAGGAGCGTTCCACCACACTTGGTTGCCCCTTTTCATTTAGGAAGGAAACGAGAGCTTCCCCTGTTCCCAACTCCGTCAAGACAGTTTCCGTATCAAATTCTGGGTTTGGTCGGAAGCTTTGAGCAGCAACCTTGATGGCCTTCATTTCTTTTGGCGTATAGGCACGCAAGGCATGTTGGACACGATTCCCAAGCTGAGCCAATACAGATTCAGGGAGATCTTGAGGATTCTGTGTAATAAAGTAGATCCCTACTCCTTTTGACCGGATAAGGCGAACGACTTGCTCAACCTTTTCCAGGAAGAGCTTGCTCGCATCATTAAACAAGAGGTGGGCTTCATCAAAGAAGAAGACAAATTTTGGTTTTTCTAGATCTCCAACTTCTGGTAAGGTTTCGAACAAACGAGACAACATCCAGATCAGGAAGGTTGAATAAAGCTTAGGGGAGTTGAAAAGACGAGTCGCTGATAGAATGTTGATGTAGCCTCGTCCACTGCTGTCCAATTGCATAAAATCTTGAAGATCCAAGGCAGGCTCTCCGAAGAATTGATCTGCCCCCTCTTGCTCTAGCACTAACAAGCTTCGTTGAATAGCTCCTACTGATTGTTTACTGATATTGCCGTATTGAGCGGAATAATCTGAGGCATGGTCATAGACTTCCTTCAAAAGACTCTGCAAATCCTTCAAATCAATCAAAGGCCAATTTTTTTCTTTGGCCAATTTAAAGACGATGGCCAAAATCCCTGTTTGCGTTTCGTTGAGGTCCAACAAGCGCGCTAGCAAGAGAGAGCCCATTCCTTCAATCGTTGCACGGACCGGATGACCTGCTTGACCAAAGACATCCCATAAGCGAACTGGAAAAGCTTGAGGTTCAAAAGGATCTGCAATACCAAGTAGTTTATAGCGCTCTTCCATCTTTGGCGTCCATTGTCCTGCTTTAGCAAGACCTGATAGATCTCCCTTGATATCTGCTAGAAACACCGGAATCCCTTGCTGACTTAATTTTTCAGTTATGACTTTTAGGGTCACGGTTTTCCCTGTACCAGTAGCCCCTGCAATTAACCCGTGGCGGTTGAGCATTTTTAGATAAAGTGGCGTATCCACTGCTCCTTTTGTAATCGTAATACTTGTCATTTTCATTCTCCCTTTTGTTGAGGTACAGTTTTTTTCAGAAAAAGTGCCACGGCTTCTTTCTTATGTAGGAAGCCTTTCTCCTCACTTTCACATACTCTTCTAGTGTATCATTTTCAGGTATAAACGCAAGAAATATCCCTCCCAAAATGGGGTATTCATTTGAGACTATGTTGGCCAATTTGAAAAATAAAAAGCCTGAATCGAGAAGCTCCTTTAAGAGACCTCTTGATTCAAACTTTTTTATTATGAAAGCTTATTTAGCTGCTGCGTAAAGCTCGTCTACTTTGTTCCAGTTGATCACTGAGAAGAAAGCTTTGATGTAGTCAGGACGAACGTTGCGGTATTTCACGTAGTAAGCATGTTCCCAGACATCCAAGCCCAAGATTGGTTTCTTCCCTTCTGAGATTGGTGTGTCTTGGTTTGCAGTTGAAGTTACTTCAAGCTTCCCTTCTTTGTTCACAACCAACCATGCCCATCCAGAACCGAAACGAGTAGTTGCTGCTGCAGTGAAAGCTGCTTGGAATTCTTCGAATGAACCGAAGGCTTCATCGATTGCTGCTGCAAGTTCTGCTGAAGGAGCTGTCTTTTCAGGAGTCATCAATTCCCAGAAAAGAGCGTGGTTCAAGTGTCCACCACCGTTGTTGATAAGCGCTTGGCGGATATCAGCTGGGATCGATTCTACATCTGCCAACAAAGCTTCAAGGTCTTCACCAATTTCAGGGTGTTTTTCAAGAGCTGCATTCGCATTGTTTACGTAAGTTTGATGGTGTTTATCATGGTGCAAGTGCATTGTTTCAGCATCAATGTATGGTTCCAATGCATCGTATGCGTACGGAAGATCTGGTAAAATAATTGCCATGGAAAATACCTCTATTTCTTTATGTATATAAAAATGATAACGCAATCATCCAATTTATTCAACTATTCTGCTTACACAGATGGGTTAGTCAACTTTAGCAAAGCCAAATCAAATAGATAATCTTTCTCATAGGTTCCCGATTTCATTTGGAAATCGGTATCAATCAACAGACAAATCGCCTGCTCCAAATAGCTTAAAGATATTCCTCTACTATCTCTTAGAGCAAATTTGACTTGATAGGGATTTACTTTTCGACCGGTCAGCTCTGATAGGTCTGAAACGATTTGGGATTCTGTTCGTCCCTCTTGCTTCAACAGCTTGACCTGTGTGTAAATACGGAACTGACTCAATAAAATGGCCAAAAGCTTGATTTCATCCTCTCCTTGCAGCCGAAGGTCCTTGACCAAACTGCGGGCAGAATCTATTTCTTTCTTTAAAATCATCTGGATCAGATCAAACAGATTATCCTGGAGTGTCTTTGGAATAGCCTCTTCTATATCTGTGATAGTGATGCTTGAAGCTCCCTTGTAGGTTTTAAGAAACTCCAAGTTTTTCTGAATCTCACTAAAATCAAAGCCAGATTTGATCAAAAGTTGGTCGAAGGCTTGTGAATCAATCGCTAGCCCTAGAGACTTGATCTCTTCCGTGAAATGGGCACGCAACTCCTGCTCTTTTAATTCAGTCGCTTCCAGCAACTGGGCATCCCTTTTTAAGAGCTTGACAATTCTTCGCTTGCTATCCAGTTTTCCTTCCGCAATGACAATCAAGCGAGTCGTTTCTAAAGGTGCCGATAAGTATCCTTCAAAGGACTGCAATTCATCATCTGTCAGGTATCTTTTTTTTGCGGTCGTCACATCGACAAAATGATCCAAAATCACTATTTTTTTATCCGCAAAAAATGGAAGGCTAACTAAGTCAAGCTCGACCTCTGAATATGCTGTTTCCTTCATGTCAAAATAGGAATAGTTCAAATCAGATGAATCGTAGCCAACTTTCTTTAAAAGTTGCTCTTTCATCCACTCAAACTGACCGATGTCATCTCCTGATAGAACCAGGATTGGAGGAAGGTTCTCAGCACTGATTTTTTTAATTGTTTGTAAAGCCTGCATGTTCTGAAGGTACCTCATTCCACTCTCTAAACTGATGCTGGGTCTGTTCCGATTCCATTTTCTTTTCAAGCGGCGCTTTCTCTAATGGAGTTGGTGGAGCCGAAACAATCTGGGGAATAGCTGAAAAACTGTTGGGATCCATCAAATGGGATGGCATACTTGGCGAAGAGACCCCAGGACTCATCGAAGCAAATACTGGAGAAGCATTCTGGTCCGGTTGTGCAAGTCTAGCACTTGGAAGGACCAAGAGACAAGCCAAACAGAGCAAACCCGCAAGAGCTAAGACTAGAAAAATGGAAATAGGAGATAAAAGGTAGAGTAAGATAGGGCCTAGAAATAGGAAAATCAACGACCAATGAAGACCCGCATCTCTCAATCGCCGAACGACTACTGCTTGCTGGGGAACAAAAATAAGATAGAGATACAGGAGAAAAAAGATGCTGAACCAAGCTGAAACGTCCATCCCGGTCAAGGGAATCACGTCTTCCTCTGATTTCGAATTTGAAAAGAGTAAGACCAATTGGTAAATCCAAAATGGACTGGTAAATAATAAATGCCAGGCTTGGCTAATCCAAAATTCTTTTCTATCTGATTTTCTTGAAAAATCAGCATATTGCATCCAAAACAACTGTAATGATTTCATACTTGTAACCTCATTTCCTTGACTTTATCATAGCAATTTTCAAGCTAGAAATCAAACAGCTCTTATCGAACGGTTTCAATCGTCCACTGATTCCACCCTCTAAAACGAATCGCTCCTTGCTGGTCTGTACGAAAAACAGTCATTTGTAACTCTTTGAAGCGCTCCAAGGTTTCCTGATGAGGATGCTGGTAACGATTTTTTTCGCCCGCAGATATCAAGGCAATTTTTGCTTGGATTTTCTCTAAGAAGGCAGGGTGAGAAGATCCCTTAGAACCATGGTGGCCTGCTTTTAGGACATCCACGCGCAGTTGAGGATAACGGGCTAACAAGGTCTTTTCCCCTTCTTCTTCTAAATCTCCTGTAAAAAGGAAGGACCACCCATAAAAGCGGCCATAAAGAACAATGGAATCGTTATTACTCCCATCTCCTATTTCTACCGGATAGAGGACTTCTGCACGCCCATCAAAAATCGACAGTTGATCACCAGCCTCCAATGTTTTTACCGGTAAGTTCAACCGTTTGAGCAGACGGACAAAAGAGTCTTTTTTTAAGCTTCCCTTGGAAATGTTGATTTCCTTTATCCTAACCTTAGTCGCAAGCACTTCCAAATCTCCCATGTGATCTGTATCAGTATGCGTGAGAATCATATGATCAATCTGGTCAATCCCCCTGCTCTTGAGATAGGGGAGCAGGGTCCGTTCTGCATTGCTAGAAGCCCTTCGCTTCTTCCATTCCTCCTTTTGGCTAAAGTCCACTTTTCCTCCTGTATCAATTAAGATGGTTTCCCCTCGCCAATCACGCAACAAAATACTATCACCTTGACCAATATCAATGATGGTAATCTCATTTTCTAAAGGATGCTTCACGATAGCAAATACAGAGCATACTAAGAGTAAAAATAGGTATCGCCATTTCTTAACCTTTCGAATCTCATAGAGACAAGCTAGCAAGCACAATAGTAATATAAAATAGTAAATGCTTGGCTGTCCAAAAACCAAGGATTGACTAGTGAAGCTCGCTAGATACTCCATACTTTTTTCCATCCAGACGAAGAAAGGATTCCAGAAGGTCAAGGGATAAAGAAAAGAAAGGAGAAAGACGACACTCAGTCCTGGCAACAACAGAAGGTCAAATAAGAGAGAAAAAATAAAGGTTAGAGGAAGGGACCAGGGTTGGTATTCTCCAAAGAAAAAAATGAGAAAAGGAAGAACCCCTAGTGTTAACACTAGACTCTCCTTGATGACTTTTCGGATTCCCTCCTTCTCCTCTTCGGAAGAGGTTAGCGTCAATATAAAGGCGTAGGCGCAGGATAAGAGGCCTCCAGCAGTCAATAAGGAGGACGGTAAGAGAAGGACTAACAAGAGGAGAGTGACTCCCATATTTTCCATTCCCTTGAGCCCAGCCTGGGCCAGGAGTTTCTGTAAGAGGCTTCGAACGACCGAAACCGAAAAACCTGTCATCCCAGCATAAAGGAACGAAAACGGATAGAGGAGGTAGGCAACCTTTTCCTGCTCCAATCCCAAGCGGAGAAAGAAGCGCCGAAAGGCATCTAAGAAGAAGGCAACCTGCATACCCGACAAGGCGAACAAATGGATAATCCCCAAGTTCGAATACAACTGGCTCATTTCTTCAAACTCTACATCTAAAAAACCAAAAAGCAAGCCCGTCATGTAGTGACTCATGGGCTGGGGAAAATGCTGGTGAACCCATACAAGGGCCTTTCGCCTCCAACTAGACAGTAGCCCTATGAAATCTCTAGGCTCAGCAGGTCTCTTTTCAAGAATGTGACTGATTTTCAAAAGGTGATAAATCCCTTGTGTTTTCAGATAAGCCTGGTAATCAAAGCCCATAAAATTACGCTGTTTTGTCGGTGTTTCCAATTCGCCTTTGATCCGTAATTCTAGCCCCTGATCCAGGTGTTTAAAATAGGCTTGTTCTTCCTCTGACTGAAGCTGGTAGAAAACCTGAAGAGTACGGCTACCTGACTTGGCACGAAAGGATAAAGCATCTCCATTCACCTTGATGGTATCCGGTAAAAGCTGAATGACCCTTGGGACCCTATGATCGCTTGACTCTTGTTTTCCCTGTTCGATCCGGAAAGCAAAACAAAGGGTAAAGAGGGAAAGAAACCCTATGAGGCACAGAAATCGTTTGCCATCGTAGCGTCTTCTAAACAAGATGAAGAAGGCCAGAAGGAAGATCGAAGCGAGCCAGTGTCCCGTGTAGATCCAATAATAGAGAGCTAAGACCGGCAGGGTGAGATGAAATGGATGAATGTTGAGACTTCTAATCCACTGTAACATGCTCTTTTAACTTTTCTAGCGTCTTTTGGCCAATCCCAGAAACATTTTTCAATTCATCAACAGACTGAAATTTCCCTTTTTCCTCTCGATAAGCAATGATATCTTGGGCTCGCTTTTGACCTATCCCTGAAATCGTCTGTAGTTCTGCTTCTGTTGCCGTATTGAGATTGACCTTTCCATCTTTTGACTGCTTTTCGCCGTCACCGGTCGTCCCAGCAGATGCAGATGCGGACGCAACAGGCGCTACCTCCTCTCCATTCTTAGCAACATAGACGATGGACTCATCCTCCAATTTTTGCGCTAAGTTGACGGATTGGCTGTTGGCTTCGTCTGTCATCCCTCCTGCTTTTTGGACAGCATCATAGACCCGGCTCCCCACTGGAAGTTCGTAGACCCCTGCCTGTCTAACAGCACCCTTCACATCCACCATGATTTTCTCTTGAGAGGAGTCCGTCTTTTCCTCACTCCTCTGTTGAGAGCTAGAAGGGAGGCTGGTGTCTTCCTTAGGAGAAGTCTCCTGATCCACCATTTCTAACTGGGAAATGACAGTTTCCTGTGCTTGTGGGGGTTGCTTAGGCCAAAAAAGAAATACTCCTCCCATCACTAGCCCCACAGCAGCCAAACCTAAAAACAGTTTATATTCCTTGATCTTCTCAATCCACGTCTCCATAAATACCCCTTTTATTTTTATTATTCGTAAAAAATCGAAGAAATAAAAAAAAGAATGTCAAAAATCACATGATTTTTGACATTCTTGTTCTCAAGAAAACTCATTAGTCCTTCCGATGCTTGTCTGGATCCCAAACGAAACTTGCGATATAACTAAATAAGAGGGTCAATAGAGCGACCATCAAGACAAATGGCAACAGTAAAAACTTCAATAAACGGATGAGGATAAAAGGTTTCCGGTCATTGCGCAGTGCCTGAGATTCCGCATCTAAGCGATCAAACTCAGCCTGGATACGTCTTGCAACTTCTTCCACTCCCTCATCATTCATTTTTGCAATATCAGAGATATCAATAGGGTGCCCAAAGTTCATGTCAACCCGTTCACAGGTCGCTAGTCCTTTCAAAGTCATTGGACCCGTATAAGTGACAGGCATAATACGTACCTTGGCCATCTTGGCAATCACAGCAACTCCACCCTTAACATCCTGAGAATGGCGACTTCCACTTGGAAACATAATCAAGGAACGCTTGCTTTTTTTGAGCATATTCACTGGGTATTTAATCGCTGCTGCACCTGGATTTTCACGGTCAATTGGGAAAGCCCCGCACATGCGAATCCACCATCCAAAAATCCGATTGGTAAAGAGTTCCTTCTTAGCCATAAAGATAAATTGCTTGGGTTTGGTCGCAAAGGCCATGTAGACCGGATCCCACCAAGTTCGATGAGGAGCTACGAGAATGTAATTTTCCTCTTGACTCGGAATCAGTTCCTTATGATGGTAATGAGCATTTCCATTCAGAACCCATAAAATAAAGGTCACTAAGCCACGTAAATAGGTATAAAACATGCTTTCTCCTTTGATAATTCTCTTGTTTATCCATTATACCGTATCCTTCTCTTCCCCGCAAATCTTTTCAAAAACTTGATGACTCAACAAACCGACTGCATCTAGTCTTTTTCTTAAAAAAATGATATGATGTTTTTATGGAAATGAATGAATTAAAGGGATTAACCCATGAAGAGGTCCGCAAAAAAATACAGCGTGGCCAAACCAACGAATTTAAAGCGAATACCAGTACCAGTACCTGGCAAATCATCAAGCGCAATGTCTTCACCTTGTTTAATGCTTTGAACTTTGTGATCGCCCTCGCTTTGGTTGCGGTACAAGCCTGGAGCAATCTGGTCTTTTTTGCAGTCATCTGCTTTAATGCCTTATCCGGGATTGCTACAGAGCTCCGCGCTAAACGGATGATTGATAAATTGAACTTGATGAGTAAGGAGCTCGTCACTGTCATCCGAGCCGGGGAAGAGGAAACCATTGATCCAGAGGAAATCGTCCTTGGCGACCTGATTAAGCTATCTGCTGGAGACCAAATTCCGAGTGATGCCATCGTTCAAAAGGGAGTTGCTGAAGCCAACGAAGCCATGCTGACGGGAGAAAGTGACTTGGTTCTCAAGGAAGAGGGAGATGAACTTCTATCCGGTAGCTTCTTAGCGAGTGGCCAGGTCTACGCTCGTGTCAAACGTGTGGGGGCCAATAACTATGCTAATAAATTGATGGTAGAAGCGAAAACTCTCAAACCCATCAATTCTCGCATCCTCTACAATCTCGCAAAAATCTCTAGTTTTACTGGAAAGATTATTATCCCATTTGGAATTGCCCTCTTCTGTGAAGCCTTTTTGATTAAACTGCTTCCAGTGAAAGATTCTGTGATTACCTCTTCCACTGCTCTCCTGGGCATGTTACCAAAAGGGATTGCCCTTCTGACAGTGACCTCACTCTTGACAGCCGTGATCAAGTTAGGGATGCGCAAGGTCTTGGTCCAAGAGATGTACTCTGTGGAAACCTTGGCTCGTGTCGATACTCTTTGTTTGGATAAGACAGGAACCATCACCCAAGGAAAAATGACCGTCAAAGGCATTCACTCCCTGTCTGAACACTTTTCTGAAGAAACTATCGAAGTTATTCTCGCTGCCTATATGCAAAATTCTGAGGATAACAACCCAACTGCCCAAGCTATCCGCAAAGCATATGGCGAGTTAGAACACGCTTATACAGCCGAGTCAATCATTCCATTTTCAAGTGATCGAAAATGGGGGGCCATGACCCTGACCAACTTGGGGACCGTTTATTTAGGGGCCCCAGAAATGCTCCTCAAAGAAAATCCTCCAGCGGTATTGGAAGCCCAAGCCCATGGATCACGGGTCTTGATCTTAGCTCGCAGTGTGGAAGCCATTGATATGCATGATTTGACTTTGCCAAGTGATGTAGAAGCGATCGCCGTCATTGAAATCCTCGATCCAATCCGCGAAGGGGCTGCCGAAACCTTGGATTATCTTCGCTCCCAAGATGTAGATCTCAAAATCATCTCTGGTGATAATCCTGTCACTGTTTCTTACATTGCTAAGGAAGCTGGTTTTGAAAGCTACGAAAGCTATATTGACTGTTCTAAGATTGAGGACGATGAGCTGGTGGACCTAGCTGAAAGTACAGCCATTTTTGGACGGGTTTCTCCTCATCAAAAGAAACTCTTGATTCAAACCCTCAAGGCTGCTGGTCGAACCACTGCCATGACAGGGGACGGGGTCAATGATATCCTAGCCTTACGAGAAGCTGACTGCTCCATCGTGATGGCCGAAGGTGATCCTGCAACCCGTCAAATTGCCAATCTCGTCTTGTTAAACTCTGACTTTAATGATGTTCCAGAAATTCTCTTTGAAGGTCGTCGGGTCGTCAATAACATTGGACGAATTGCTCCTATCTTCTTTATTAAGACGATCTACTCCTTCATTCTGGCCATTATCTGTATCGCAAGTGCTCTTTTCTTTGACATCAACTACTTGTTGATCTTCCCATTTATTCCGATTCAGATTACGCTGATTGACCAGTTTGTCGAAGGATTCCCTCCATTTGTCTTGACCTTTGAACGAAACATTAAGCCAGTGGAAAAACACTTCCTCAAACGCTCCTTGCATCTGGCCTTACCAAATGCCTTGATGGTTGTCTTTAGCGTCTTATTTGTTCGTTTATGGGGAGCTCATCATGGCTGGTCTAGCCTGGACATGTCTACCCTTTCCTACTACTTATTGGGATCTATTGGCTTCTTGTCCGTTATTCGGGCTTGCTTGCCACTTAATATCTGGCGAGGTCTCTTAATTATCTTCTCTGTCTGCGGCTTCTATCTCTCTGCCTTTTACTTGAAAGGCCTGATTGAAATCGGGACATTGACAGCTGTGACCTTCCCTGTCTACCTTGCCTTGATGGCTCTCTTTACGGGAATCTTCATCTTGGCGACCATTTATCAAAAATATGAATTTGATTAAACAACTCTTAGATAAGGATGGAACGAAAGTTCTGTCCTTTTTTTCTTATCTCTTTCTACACTTTTCCCCGCACTCTTTTCATGCTATAATAGAGCCATGAACGATATCGAATTAAAAGACGGCGAACGCGTCAACCAACTATTTTCTAGCGATGTGAAAATCATTCAAAATAGAGAAGTTTTTAGCTATTCTATTGATAGTGTCCTTTTGTCGCGTTTTCCTAAGTTGCCCAACCGTGGTCTGATTGTCGATCTTTGTGCCGGCAATGGTGCTGTCGGACTCTTTGCTAGCATGCGCACCAAAGCAACCATCGTTGGAGTGGAGATACAAGAAAGACTAGCAGACATGGCAGAGCGTTCCATCCAATTGAATGGCCTCTCCGACCGCATGTCCATGATTACCGATGATTTAAAAAATTTGCCCCACCATTTCCCTGGTAGTAAAATCGACCTTATTCTCTGTAACCCTCCCTACTTTAAAGTGGACGAGCATTCCAATTTAAATGAGAGCCCTCATTATTTGCTAGCCCGTCATGAGATCACCACCAATTTGAACCAAATTTGTCAAGTGGCCCAACGGACTCTCAAGTCCAATGGCCGACTCGTCATGGTGCATCGTCCGGATCGCTTCTTAGATATTATTGAAACCATGAAACGCTACAATCTTGCTCCTAAACGGATTCAATTTGTCTATCCCAAGGTCCATAAAGATGCCAATATGCTCCTCATTGAGGCCATTAAAGATGGATCGCGGGATGGTCTAAAAATTCTTCCTCCACTGTTCATCCATGAAGAAGATGGAAGCTATACGCCGGAGATTCATGAGATTTACTATGGAAACTAAAGCTTATATGTATGTAGTCCAGTGTGCGGATGGGACCCTATATACTGGCTACACCACCGATATCGAGCGCCGTATCAAAACTCACAATGCTGGCAAAGGCGCCAAATATACCCGTCCTAGACTTCCTGTGACCTTGATCTACCAGGAGTCTTTCCCCGACAAAAGAGCTGCTATGTCAGCCGAGGCACTCTTTAAACGGAAGAGCCGAGAGGAAAAACTGACCTATATCAAGCATCAACAATCCAAGATAGATCCCGAACAAAAAAACACCTAGATGGTGTAACAATCATCTGTTTGCATGCTAAAAGGAGCTCCCAAGAGCTCCTTTTTTTAATTATCTAAGATTCGTCATCAAGGGGCTTTAAAAAAGCCCAATTCCCAACGCTTTGTTTCCCATAATCTAGCACCATAGAATCTAATAGGACGAATTCATTTTTTTCATAGAAGAAGACATTTTGTTGCGTACTAGTAATCAAGCCTAGACGCTTACACCCTTTGGCCTTTACGTAAGGTTCAATCCCGTTTTGGAGAAAATGACTACCAACCCCTTGACCCTGAACAGTTGGGCTCACAGCTAATATCATTAGATACCAATCAAAGTTTCCAGATTTTTTTAAATGTTGCTCCGAACGCTCCACTAGGTCCAGATATTTCATCAATTTCCAAGGGCTAATGTAACGGAACAATTTGATAATTCCATTTAGTAGGTAAGAGACCATTGAGAAATCTTTTTGTTGCAAGAGTCCTACTGCTATAATTTCTCCATCTCGTTCAGCAACTAAGCAAGTTTCCCCTTTGATGTAGAGCTTGACTAACAAGGTATGCAATAGTTCAATAAAGGCCGGAAAGTATTCAGGCTTTTTTAAATCTTCTTTAATGACGGTTAAAAATGGATAATTCATAAAAGCATCAGCACAGACTTTTCCAATTAGCTTGTACTCATCTAGCCTTGCTTCTCTATATACGATCCTTTCCATACGCCAACTCCTTCATTCTAATAAAACTATTATACTCTAAAACACTCTTATTTTCGATTGTAATGTGAAATTATCACATAAACACTTACAAATTAGAAGCCATTTGAATAGTGAATGAAAGCTTAATCAGATTTATGAACATTGGGAACCAATTTTTGATGAATGACGGAGCCTATTCCTGCATGGAAACAAAAAAAGGCTGGGACAAAAGTCCTAGCCTCTAAATTGTCTTTGGATTATCGAGCAAGACGCAGTGGTTGAGTGGGCTCTACTACGCTGATTTCATCAGCTTTTACAGCCCTACTCAACTGTGCGGAGGTGGGACGACGAAATCGAATTCTAACGAATTACCGATTTCTGTCCCACTCTCATTTTTTCACTTTGTATGTTACGCCCTTTGTATCTTGTTCGAATTGAACACGCCCTAAATGCTGGGTGAAAAAGATAAATTCTCTTGTGAGCATCGCTCACTGCAAGAATTTCCTATTTTCACTTTGCATTTTACGGGCTTTGTATCTTATTTTTATGCCACTTCTTCTGTGAATTGGCTATTGTAGAGGTCGGCATAGAATCCATTTTGGCTCATGAGTTCTTGGTGGTTGCCTTGCTCGATAATATTTCCATCTTTCATCACGAGAATTAGATCCGCATTACGGATAGTGGACAAGCGATGGGCAATCACAAAGGAAGTTCGGCCTTCCATGAGTTTGTCCATGGCTTTTTGAATCAACTCTTCTGTACGGGTATCGACAGATGAGGTGGCTTCATCCAAGATGAGGAGCGGGGCATCCTTCAAGAGGGCACGCGCAATGGTCAAGAGTTGCTTTTGACCAACGGATAAAGTCACTGAATCATCTAGCACGGTATCATAGCCATTCGGCAAGGTCCGGATAAAGTGATGGACCCCAACCGCTCGAGTTGCTGCTTCGACCGCTTCATCTGAAATATCGGTTTGATTGAAAACAAGGTTCTCTCGAATCGTTCCCTCAAATAGCCAGGTATCTTGCAAGACCATGGAGAAGGCATCATGAACTTCTTCACGGCTCATGGCCTTGGTATCCACTCCATCGATGGCAATTTTACCAGCTTGAATGTCGTAGAAACGCATCAAGAGATTGACCATGGTAGTCTTACCAGCGCCTGTCGGACCAACAATGGCCACTTTTTGTCCAGGCTTCGCTTCAGCTGTAAAGTCATGGATAATGGTCTTATCTGGTGAATAGCCAAAGCGCACATGTTCAAAGGTGACATGTCCTTTTGGCTCATCCAATTGGCGAGTTTTTTGAGATTCGTCTTCCATTTCTTCTTCATTTAAGAATTCAAAGACACGCCCCATAGCAGCACTAGCTGATTGCAATTGGGTAATTCCTTGGGCCATTTGACCAATTGGTTGGGTAAAGATGCGGACATAGGTCATAAAGGCCACAATGGTCCCGATGGTAATATCCCCATTAATGGTGAGGGCAGCTCCAACGATACAGACCATGACATAACCAAAATTCCCTACAAACTGCATCAAGGGCATCATGATCCCAGAGAAGAATTGTGACTTCCACATGCTCTGGTATAAGTCCTGGTTGATGGCATCAAAATGATTTTTGGCTTGATGACGGCCATTATAAGAAATCACCACATTGTGTCCACTGTAGATTTCTTCTACATAACCTGAAACTTTAGCAAGATTGTCCTGTTGTTGCTTAAAGAGTGGCTGACTCTTGACCATAATGATGCTAGAGAGGGCAAAGCCAGCAAAGACGGATACAATCGCTGTGACAGATAAGTGCCAGTCCGTCTTAAACATCATAAAGATGGAGCCAATCAATAAGACGATAGAGGAGACCATTTGTACCAAACTTTGGTTAAAGGATTGAGTCATCAAATCCACATCATTGGTCACACGAGACAAGGTATCTCCTTGTTCGTGACTATCAAAATATTGTAGGGGCACGCGATTGATCTTCTCTGCGATAGCATTGCGCAAACGTTCCGCAAACTGCTGAATCATAGTAGAGATGATAAAGTTACTACTGTATGAAACCAGTGCTCCCACTCCATAAAGGATGGCTAAGGTCAGGGCAATCGAGGCAATCTTGTCAATATCGATTGTCCCACCCATCCCTTTTGTGATAGTATCCGTGATTTCCTTTAACTTGTCCGGTCCAATGACGGTGATGACGCTGGACACAATCGAAAAGAGAATAGCGATGATGAAAAACAGACGGAATCCCTTCAAATATGGAGAAAGTTGGCTCCAAAGGGACGATTCTTGTTTTGTCTTATGCATGTTCCAACTCCTCCTTAGATAATTGTGAATAGGCAATTTCTTGGTAGACTTCATTAGTCTCAAGCAATTCCTTGTGGGTTCCTTGACCGACGACTTGTCCTTTGTCCAAAACCAAGATCAAGTCCGCATCCATAATGGTCGAAATCCGTTGGGCTACGATCAATTTGGTCGTATCTGCCAGCTCTTCTTTCAGGGCTTGTCGCAAGATACGATCCGTCTTATAATCCAGGGCTGAGAAGGAATCATCAAAAATGAGGATCTCAGGTTTCCGAGCAAGAGCACGCGCGATGGCTAAGCGTTGGCGTTGACCTCCAGAGAAGTTGGTTCCTCCTTGCGCTACTTCTGTGTCCAAGCCCTTTTCTTTTGCGGCAACAAACTCTTTGGCTTGGGCCAATTCAAGAGCTTTCCAGATGGCTTCATCCTCTAATTTTCCTTGACTACTTTCTCCAAATTCCATATTGGAGCGAATAGTGCCGCTAAAGAGAACTGCTTTTTGTGGAATGTAGCCCACCTTATTATTCAATTCTTGGTGGCTGTAGTCCTTAACATTCACGCCATCCACTAAGATTTTTCCTTCCGTCGCATCGTAAAATCGCGGAATCAAATTGACCAAAGTGGATTTCCCAGAACCGGTCGATCCTATGAAAGCAACGGTTTGTCCCTTTTGGGCTGAGAAGGTCACATGCTCAATCACAGCACGAGCACTCCGTCCATATCTAAAGGAAACATCTTGGAATTCGACACTTCCTTTTTCTCCAGTCTCAGTCTTGGACTCACTTGGAAAATCAACAGATGGCTCTAGAGCTAAGACCTGGTTAATCCGTTTTGCGGACACCAAGGCACGAGGAAGAACCATCATAATCGCTACCATCATCATGAAACCAATAACGACCTGCATGGCGTAAGAGGAGAAAGTGACCATATCTGAGAAGACCTTGGTACGATCAGCAAGGGCAGAACTCACGGCAAGCTTTGTGGGATTTGTTGGCATGGCAATATCATTGATCAGATAAGCTCCAATCCAGTAAATGGCAAGTGTCAAGCCACTTGATACCACTGTCATGACCGGATTCATCAAGGACATCAAACGGTAAACAAATAAGTTCAGACTGGTTAAAGCTTTATTTTCTGTTTTGAATTTTTCAGTTTGATAGTCTTCCGCATTGTAGGCGCGAACGACCCGCACCCCTGTCAAACTCTCCCGCGTCGTTGCATTCAAATCATCTGTCAATCCTTGAACCTTTTGCTGGCGCGGAAAGGCAATAAGAACCAGAACAGAGAGAAGGATTAAGACCATCAAGACAGCAATCCCAACAGAAGTTGTCCAGGCATCGCTCTTCCCCCAAATCTTGGTCAGGGCCCAAATGGCCATAATAGGACCACGTGTCACGACTTGCATTCCCATGACAATCAAGGTTTGTAACTGGGTCAAATCATTAGTCGTCCGAGTCAAGAGAGAGGGAACGGAGAATTTCTTGATCTCGGCATCAGAGTAATCCATCACTTGATGGAAAATCTCTCCTCGAAGTCGCGTCGTAAAGCTGGCAGCGACTCGTGACGCTAAAAAGCCAACAAGGACTGCCATCAAAAAGCTTCCAAAAGAGAAGAGCAACATCTTGCTTCCCGGATCCATGATATCAGAAACCTTGGTCCCATCCTTGGCTAAGAGGGTTGTGATATCGGATAAGTATTCAGGAGTCTTTAAATCCATCCAAACAGCCAGACAGATAAAGACCGTACTAAGGGCAATCATGCCCCATTCTTTGGCAGTTAACCGCCGAAACATATTGATCATTCCTCGCTCCTTTTTTTCATGTTCTCATAAAATTGATGCATGACCTTGAAAAAGATGGTCAAATCTTCTTCTGATACACCAGTCATCATATCCTGGTCTACTTCTTCAAAGAATTGTTTCATGTCATTCAATTTGTCTTTTACACTGTCTGTTAGGTAGACATACTTGGCACGTTTATCGGTTGGACTAGGCTCTAAATAAATAAAGCCATTTTTCTCCATGCGCTTGATCAGGTTACTCGTCACGGATTTTGAGATATGAAGTTCCTGCTCAACATCCCGAATCAAGGTCACCTTTCCCTCTTTCTCACGATGGGATAAAAAGATCAATACCTGACCTTGGGGGCCTGCAATAAATTCAAGGCCACGTTTCTTGGCTTCTCTTTCCATCATAAGATGAATGAGATGGCCGATTTTTTTAAATTCTACTAACGGTTTGTCCATCATTCCTCCAAAATCAATTAGTTCTCAAGAGAACTAGATAGTGTTTATGAGAACTATTTTACACCTTCCACACAAAAAGTCAAGAAAAAAGTTCTTAAGAGAACTATCTTTTCTAAAAAAAATAGTCCTTCTAGATTTTTCTAGAAAGACTATTTGATACGTTAGGAACTAAGGAATTAAATACGCTCTTTCCAAGAAGTTGCGACTTGGTCTAAGACTTGGTTGAGCTCTTCAATGTTGCGACGACCTTCGGTACGGAGCCACTCACGAGCTGCTGCTTCGCCATTCTTGATGTAGGCTTCTACAGATCCAGCCCAAGTTGCACGGCCACAGAGAACTCCATTGAAGTTTGCTCCTGCTTCATGGGCAAAGACGAGGGTTTCTTGGAAGAGTTTGGCAGAAACACCGGCACTCAAGTAGATGTATGGAAGGTTGGTTGCTGCTTCTTGTTCTTTAAAGAAGGCAGCAGCTTCTTCACGGCTATGAACGATTTCTCCATCGCCAAAACCTTCAACGTATTTGACATTGACTGGCACTTCTACCTTCAAGACATCGATGTTGAAGCGTGGGTCTGAGAAGACTTTCATAGCTTCGATGACCTTACGAGGTTTTACTTTCGCATATTCTACAGAACCTGCATCCGCAATAGTTTCATCATAAGCCAAGATTTCAAGGAAGAATGGAATTTCTTCTGCAGCACATTCTGAACCGATGCGTTCGATATAGGCTTGTTTTTCTTGGTTGAGTTCTTCTGCGCTATCCACATCATAGTAGAGCAAGAATTTCACTGCATCTGCGCCCTGTTCTTTGATGCGTTTAGCTGACCAAAGGTTAAGGCAGTCTGGCAGACGCTTGGTGCTAGAAGTGTCGTAGCCAGTTTTTTCATAAGCCAACAAGAGACCTGCTTCTGCATCCAAGACCTTAGTCGCTGGAAGTCCATACTCAGGATCCAAGAGCATAGAAGATGCGAATGGTGTCAATTCTTCAGCTACTAGGACCTTCAATTCTTCCATTTGCGCCACGGTTGGTTCTGTGTCTTGGTACTGAGCCATAAGGCGTTTCAAGGCACCACGTTGGTCAAAGGCCAAGGCTGAGATCACACCCTCTTTGGTGCTCAATTTTTCTAAAAAGTTGCGTTTTTGTTCTGTTAATACCATCTTATACCTCTTTTACAATTATATTCTGATACAAATCATCGTAGTGGGCCATATTGACATGCCCTGTCATCTTTTCTTGGGCATTTAGCATCCCTAGGACCATAGCATGGGTCAAGAGAGCCACGTCATCTTTTCCGCTACTGAGGGCAGCAGAAATCCCAGCCACAGTTGAATCTCCAGATCCCACTGGATTGACCACTTCAATTTTTGGAATATCGACCTTATAGAAGCTGTCTCCGTGTTTGGCAAAGGCACCATCTCCACCTAAGGAGACGATAATCCATTCGATTCCTTCAAACAGTGGGTCTTTCAATACTTCTTTTAAGTCCTCAAAATCAGCTGAAACATCCCGTCCTAAGAGTTGAGATAATTCTTCGCGATTGGGTTTAATCACCGTTGGTTTGAATGGTGAGTGAAGGACCGCTTCTAAAGATTTGCCTGATGAATCAAGTACAACCTTGCGTCCTGCTTCTTTTGCAATCTCAATTAGGCTCGCATAATAGTCCACTGGTAGCCCTGTAGGAAGACTTCCCGAAATAGCAATCACATCCGCTGTCGGCATGAGGAGTTTGAAATGATGAAGGAATCCTAAAGCTTCCGTCCGGATAATTTCTGGACCCGCTTCTAAGATTTCTGTTTGATTTCCTTCATGCAAGATGGCGATACAGTTCCGCGTATCTCCCAGGATATCATAGAAGAAGGATTGGACATCTCGTGGAAGATGGGTCTTGATAAATTGACCATTGGTCCCCCCAACAAAACCTGTTGCTCCAACTGTTTCACCGCTCTCAGCTAGGACACGGGTGACATTTAACCCTTTACCACCAGCCGTCTTAGAAACTTCCGACACACGATTCACAGTATCCAACTTTAATTCTTCCAAGGGATAAGAAATATCAATGGAAGGATTCAAGGTGACAGTTAAGATCATAAGCTCACCTCTTAGTCGTGGTATTCACCACGATCCCATTTTTCAAGGAATTCTGTAAAGAAATCTGCATCCTCTTGGTGATCATTATGAGTTTCCAAATGTTGAATCTTGGCAATCAATTTCTTGTTTTCTTCACTTGGTTTGTATTCTGCATGAATGAAAGCTTCAATGATATCACACATGAGCAATTCACCGGTTACTTTCCCACCAAAACCAATGACATTAGCATTGAGTTCTTCTTTTGCATAAAGAGCCGTTGTCATGTCGCGTACCAAGGCTGAACGAATTCCAGGAACCTTGTTAACAGCGTTGTTAATTCCAACACCAGTACCACAGATACATACTCCAAGATCAGCTTGACCACTAGCTACTGCTTCTCCGACTTTTTTCCCAAAAATTGGGTAGTGGGTACGCGCGTGGTCATAGGTTCCGAAGTCAAGGACTTCATAACCTTTTGATTTCAAAAATTCAGAAACAGCCATTTTTTCATTTGTGACAATATGGTCACATCCAATTGCAATTTTCATTCCTTTACTCCTCCCCTTAGCACATCTTGTTGAGCATATCGACACGGATTTGGTGGCGACCGCCGTCATACTTACCGTTTACAAAACCTTTGGCGATATTTTTGGCCAATTGGTCACCCACGATTTGAGCACCCATGGTGATCATGCGAGAATTGTTGTGGCCACGAGTCATGTAGGCAGAACGCTCATCTGAAACTTCTGCCGCAACCATTCCTTTAATTTTAGTAGCGACCATGAATGGGCCAGCTCCATAAGCATCAATAACAATACCAAGATTGTCTTCTGCTTGTTTGACTTCTTTTGCAACAGCCAAGGTCACATCCACAAAGTCTTGCCCTTCTTCTGTCACATCCACCACTTGGAAACCTTCTGCTTCCAAATATTCTTTGACTACTTCTTTTAAGCGGATACCTGCTGCATCCGCACCAATAATAACTGACATATTATGCTCCTTCTTTTAATTCATTTTTCAATCAAATACAGAAACTTCTATATTCAACAACATTATTTTCTATAAAATTTCGATTTCAAAACTTAGTTCAGCTGTTTGACCTGCTGGCAAAAGTCGAACTTGCTTTTTATATTCCAAATAATCACTCTCTTCAAGGGAAGTGGATAAACCAGACCAAGGTTCTAATGCGATAAATGGCCCTTTATTTGGAGTTGTCCAGATAATCAAGTTTGAAAAATCCGGAAAATGAAGACTTACCCCCTTCTCGTGCTTTTTAGAGCGGAGGGTCACCCTTCTTGATTGTAAGCAATCTAAGGTGATGGCATCCTTTTGGAAGAGATCGTAATCGAGATTAAGGATTTTCTCTTGCTGTAAGAAAGGTGTCCGATCAAAGACATTTAGCAAGCCTGTCTCTGGATAGGATTTAGGAATACTACAGGTCTCTTCTTGTTCGAATTCCAGGTAGTAATCTTCAAACCCTTCATCCGCCAGTAACGGACAATTAAATCCTGGATGACCACCAACGAAAAAGGGCATGACTCCTTCCTCACCAAGATGGTGAACCCGATAGGTTACTTGAATCTTCTTACCTAGCAATTGATAGGAAATTTCTAGTCTGAAATGATAGGGATATTGCTGATACATTTCTTCCGTATCTTCTATCCCAAAAGTCACCCGATCTTCTGTTTGCTCTACCAGCTCAAAGTTTTTCTTGCGAACTAGCCCGTGGCGAGGGATCTTCCCAACACCTTGAGGGCGATACATGGTTGTATCATTTCGAACCGAACCACAGATAGGAAAGAGAACTGGGGCTTGGCCACTCCAATACTGAGCATCACCCTGCCAAAGATATTCGATACCTTCCTGATCCTTGATAGAGGTCAGCTCACCACCTAACTCCTTGAAACAAACTTCCAGATCATTATTTTTTAAAGCTATCCTCATATTTCACTCCTTAGCATGTTATTTTAGAGAAAAAACTAGGCTACCCCTCCATATCTGGAAAATTGATACCCTAGTTTTATCAAGTTACATATTTAGGAGCGGATTATTTTGCATTTGCTGCGTATTCTTCGTTACGTTTGATCATTTGTTTTCTGTACCATGCAAAGATTCCAACGTAGAATGCTAAGAAAGCAACAACACCAATGATCAATTTAATATCACCAGTTGTTGCATTACCGATTGTCCAACCGAGCAATTTTTCAACAGGTCCTTCAAGAGTTGAGTGAGTGATCAATTGAGCTTTGTCAACTCCTTCTGGAAAGGCTTTTACACTTTTCGCCAATTCAGTAGCGAATGGTGCGATAAGAGTACCTGAAAGAAGGAAGAGTGGCAACAAGAGTGTTCCAAACACGATCATACGGATCAATTTACCACGTGTTACAACCAACAAAGCTGGAGTCACACCCATAGCGATGATCCCTGCAAGTGGCAAGATACCATTTCCGACTTTAGAAAGAAGCACTGCTTCGATCAACATGATTGGCGCAAGTACGTTGGCACAAGCCCAGATTTCAGCACGACCAGCGATAAATGGCCAGTCCAAACCGATGTTGAATTTACGTCCTTGAAGACGTTTAGTAGCAACGTTTGTAATACCTTGTGACAATGGTTCTACCGCTGCGATGAACCAAGAACCGATCAATGAGAACAATTCCAAGCAGACACCGGCAGTCAAACCAAGGCTCAACCAACCTTTAATAACCAATTCCCAAGTTTTAGCATCAGCTACATTAGCAACTGGATGTGGAGTACCCATGATACCGATGACAATACCAAGAAGGAAACCGATGAAGAATTTAGATCCCCAGAAACCAATTTTCTTGTTCAATTTAGCTGCGTCAAAGTCGTATTTGTCAAGACCTGGGAAGAATTTGTCAAAGATTTTATCCAAAACCATGATGATTGGGTTCATCATGTAGTTCATGTGAGTTGAAGTCATAGGTGATGAACTTGGTGCATTCAACAAATCGTCAAATGTTGGTTTCATCAAGTCTGAGTTGATGATTTTCATAATCCCTACAAGAACAACTGCAAGAGTGGCAACTAAGAGGGAAACTCCTGCGCTAACTCCATTTTTATCCGCATACCATTTAATCAAAAGACCTGTGATAGACAAGTGCCAGATATCAAAGATATCGACATCAAGTGTATCTGTTTTCTTCATTGCAAGCATGACAATGTTGACAACCAACATAACTAGCAAGAAGTAAAGTGTCCAGGCAGACCCCCAAGTGATGGTAGCAAGTGGTGCCCAACCAACGTCTGTGATATTCAATTGAATACCAGTGTTCTCAACGAATTTTGCAAGAGACGCTGAGAAAGCTCCATTCAACATACCGATGATTGCACCGATACCTGTAAGGGCGATGGCAAGTTTAATACCACCTTCAAGTGCTTTGGAGAATTTCACTCCAAACAAGAGAGCCAATAGAGTTAGGACGATCAACATGATGATCGGTGCACCCATATCTAGAATGGGTTTGAAAAACTTATTGGCAAAATCGATAATGCCATTCATAATAAATCCTCCCGATTTATATTTTTATATTTTACAAAATTAAGAATGTCAGCAACTCCCATTATAGGAACCGCTTACAAAATACAGATAAACGAATTAGCTTAAGCCGTGTTCTTTGATGGCTGCTTCGATATTGTCATATACCGGAGCGCTCATAGCTGGGATACGGAACAAGATTGGGCCAGCTTCAACTACTGGAATACCAGGATCAAAACCTAAGTCAGTTGCAGCGATTGGTGTAAAGATATCATAACCTTTAATCAAGTCTTCATTCACATCTTTTACCATTACCGCATCACATTGTACATCATATCCACGGTTTGAAAGCTCTTCTTCTAGAGCGCTTTTGATTTGGTGGCTTGAGTTAACTCCTGCACCACAGGCAGCTAAAATTTTAATCATTTGAATGACCTCCATTATAAATATTTTTAATTGTTACTATTAAGCAATCGCTTCTGTGATATAGCGATATAAGTCTTCTTCAGTTTCCAATTTCGACATGTTTTCAAGATTTCCGTTTGTCGTAAAGAAATCCATCAAATGCGCCAAAATGTTTGTTTGGCTGGAACTAGAATTGTTAATGATGAAGAATAAAAGAGAAACTTCTACTTCTTTATCAGGTGCGATCATATTGTGGAAGGTTACCGGATTTTTCAATCGAACAACTACAATATTCTCTGTCAGGTTATGGATGATATCCGTATGAGGAATCGCTACATTCGGAAGATCCTTTCCTAGAAATTCCATATCCAAACCAGTAGGGAACGATTTCTCTCTTTCTTTTAATGCAGCTCGATAAGAATCTGTCACAATCTGACGTTCTTCCAATAAAGTTGCAACCTGGTCAAACAATTCTTCTTGATTCGAAACATCTAGGCAAAAGACTAATTCCCGATTAAACAGTTGATTTAATCCCATCTTTTCACCCCTTCCACTTTTTAAATATCTTTTAATTACATGATAAGTATATCACTATATGAATGCGCTGTCAATTACAATATGTAATTTTTTGTTCTTTTTTGTTTATTTTTTATAGATTTATTTGCACCCCTCCTCTATTAAAGGATAGAAAAACGGCCAGAATCTGCTTGAATCCTGGCCGTTTAGCTGTTTCTTTTCTAATTTTTACAAAATTTTTGTATAAGAATTGTATTTTTCTCGTACTTTTTTAGAGATAGAATGATCGGTAATCACCGCATCTAAATCATCTAGACGGTAAAAAGCATAGAAAGAATAGCTATCAAACTTACTGTTATCTGCTACTACATACTTTTCAATGGCATTGTTAAGAATAATTTTATTGCCATTTCCTTCTTCTTCGTTTGCAGTCATTGCTGTATGGCCGTCGATTCCATTTACCCCGATAAAGGCTTTCGAAACCTTAATTTCCTTTAAGAGCTTATTTGCAAACTGTCCTACAAAGGTCTGTGTCTTGACCCTGTATCGACCTCCCACTAAAATGATGTCATAATTGGGTTGGTCTTTTAATTTTTCAAAAATAGGTAGGGAATTGGTGACAATGCTGACATGTTTCCCTTCAAGATAATCTCCAATAAAATCTGTAGTGGTCCCTGCTCCAATAAAAATTGTATCGCCTTCATCGATTAAAGCCGCACATTTTTGAGCAATTTCCCTTTTCTCTTCCACGTTCAACATGTTCTTTTCTGTATGGGAGACTTCTGTCAGACTATCCTTGATTTTTCGATGGGCCCCTCCATGAACACGAACCAATAGATCTTGCTCCTCTAAGTCTATCAAATCGCGTCGAATTGTCATATCAGTAACACCTAAGAGATCGCTTAGGTCCTTAACAGAGACCACTTCATTTTTATCCAACTCTTGTAAGATTGCTACATGTCTACTCTCTTTCATATGATGTCCTACTTTCCTGATTATGCTTTCATTATACTATAAAAGTGAACAATTTCAATAAGAAACAAACATTTCACTCTAATTTTTCTATATTAACCACTTATTTTGTTGATCGTTTTTGTGTAATGATCATTTTTTTGTTCTTTTTTTTTAAAAAAAGTAGATTTTTTTTAGCAAACCTGTTGACAGAGCTAAATAAAAGTTGTATTCTTAATATGTTAACAGAATTGATAGCGCTGTCACAAGATGATTGCAAACGTTTTGTTTACGAATTTCGGTCTCCTTATAAATATACAAGGGTAAACATGTGTTTACCCTTGTATTTTTTATTTATCCCCTTTGTTCCGAATCACAAAGCCTGTTTTCTTCTCACTTGAAGTATTGCGAGGTTTTTTATGATCCTTGCGGTAACGCTTCTCTTTATCAAAGCGATCCTTTGAGCGTCCACCTTTACGATATTCATCACGACGTCCATTGCCACGGCGTTCACGGTCTCGACGGTCGTCTCCACGACGGCCACCGCGACCAGACTTGCCTTTTCCGCCAAATCCACCACCAGACGGTTTAAACGGCAGTGGTTTTTCACGCGCAATTTCAACTTCTGGAAGACTATCTGGATCCTGAACTGTTAAGCTAAGGATATACATAGCCAATTCTTCAGGACTGAATTCTGAGGCCAATTGACGAGCATCCTTGCCAAACTTCTCAAAGTTGCTACGAATCTCCTCATTAGCAAAATCACGTTCAATTTTCTTAAGAGCGACCTGCTTCTTAGCTTGAAAGGCTTCTTCTGCACTTGCTGGCTTGAGACCTTTCATGCGTTTTTTAGTCAAGTTCTCAATGATTTGGAGATAACCCATTTCATTAGGTGAAACGAAGGTAATTGACTGACCTGACTTACCTGCACGCCCTGTACGACCAATCCGGTGAACATAACTCTCAGGGTCTTGAGGAATATCATAGTTGTAGACATGGGTCACGCCTGAGATATCCAAACCACGAGCAGCAACGTCTGTTGCAACAAGGACATCGAGGTTTCCATTTTTAAAATCACGAAGGACACGAAGACGTTTGTTTTGGTCCAAATCTCCATGAATCCCTTCTGCACGGAAACCACGGATCTTCAATCCACGAGTTAACTCGTCTACACGGCGTTTCGTACGACCAAAAACGATTGACAATTCAGGTTGATCAACATCCATCAGACGTGTCATGGTGTCAAATTTTTCTTGTTCCTTAACACGGATATAGTACTGGTCTACCAGTTCTGTTGTTAATTCTTTGGCAGCAATCTTGACATGCTCAGGTTCTTTCATGAATTGAACACCGATCCGTTTGATGGCATCAGGCATGGTTGCTGAAAAGAGTAGAGTCTGACGATTTTCTGGGACACGTGAGATGATTGCTTCGATGTCTTCCAGGAATCCCATGTTGAGCATTTCGTCTGCTTCATCAAGGATGAGAGTTTCAATATCTTGTAATTTCAAGGCCTTGCGTTTGATCAAGTCAAGTAAACGTCCCGGTGTTCCTACAACGATGTGAGCACCTGATTTAAGTGCCTTGATTTGTTTTTCAATACTTGAACCACCGTATACTGAACGGACTTTCACACCCTTACTACGACCAAAGCGGAAGAGTTCTTCCTGGCTTTGAACAGCCAGTTCACGAGTTGGGGCGATGACCAAAGCTTGGATAGTTGCTTCTTCTGTACGAATTTTTTCAAGGGTTGGCAAGCCAAAGGCTGCTGTTTTCCCTGTACCAGTCTGTGCTTGACCGATAACATCTTTACCTTCAAGAGCCAATGGAATGGTTTGCTCTTGGATAGGACTTGCTTCTACAAATCCTGCTTTTTCAATTTCTGCTAACAAATCAGCAGAAAGATTAAATTCATTAAATTTCACGTTATTCTTCTTTCTAAAGATGGTGCGAAGCCATCCTATAGCGCTTAGTTTATACTTTTCTTGTCATGACGTACTTTCATAGCTTTTATGAAAGATCGTGTTGCTTCTTTTCCACGAAAGAAAAGTACTGCTTTCTTTGCAACCTATCTAGTATACCACAGACCTGGGTTAAAAGATAGTAAAACGAAACAAGTTAAAAGCTTTTTATTGCGTAACCCCTTTCAAAAAAGTTCTTTTCACCTTTGATTCATTAGTATAACCCTTTTTATTTCTTTTTAAATTTACAATAATATAAAAGGACGCAAAATCTCTTCTTCGCTTTGAATCCTATCACAAAAAAAGCGTTACAATAGGCTTTCTAAAAGTTTTTTCTCACAAAAAATCCACTTTTATTTTGGGATTGTTTTCTTGATTTTTAAAATAAAAGTATGTATAATGAATTTAGTATTTAGGATATTTCAGAATGATTAAAATGCTTCATTCATTTAACTGATTCAACGATTCAATCCAATTATAAATTGTTTATAATCCACTCAGTACTTTTAAATCTACTCCTACTATTTCCAAGAAGATTATGTACAGTCGATCACTTGTATCAAAACTGCCTCTTCTTCTTAGGGGAGGCAGAGTTAAAAATGAAGGATTTTCTGAAATAGCCAAGATACGAAAGAGGTAAGGAATTTCTTCCCTACCTCTCTTTTTTATCGTTTATGGGCAATCCAGCGCAAAATACGAGACAAGATGATCCAGAGTACAAAGCTTGCTATGGAGATATACAGCCATGCATTAGGATCGTCAGTAAACGGCAATGGAACGTTCATTCCAAAGAAACCAGTGACAACTGCTAAGACTGCTAACAGAGCTTCCAAGATAGTCAAAGTTGTCAAATTGTCATTCAGGTTGTTGTTTAGGATGTTATTGTAGGAGCTAGACAACTGTTGCAAGACTTGACAGTTCAACTCCGTCATATATACCAACTGTCTGGCCTCAATCATGGCATCATCAAATTGTTCTTTTTCCACATCATCAAATTGGCGGTAGATTAAGTGAGCCTTGATATGTTCCAGAAGCATGCGATTTTGCTTGGCAGCGGATGCTAGATAGACCATACCTGTTTCCACGTCAGAAAGAGCATAAAGGTTCTTACTAGTTGTCGTTTTTCGTAAGAGACGAGTAATCTCATCCTTGTGCTTATCTAGACGCTCAATAATCGGATAATAAGCATTACTAATCATCTCAAGCCCCGCAAACAAGAGTTTAAAGGTGGATAAACTTTCATGAGCATCAACATAGCGTTCCATTTGTGCAATAATATAGGCGTTGTCTCGGTTACTAATAGTCACAAGACGTGGCCCCTGGACAATGAAAGTCATCGGAATGGTTTCGTAATATTCCTTTTCCTTTTCCATATCCAATACATTATAGATAAAAGTCACAGTTCCATTTTCACGGTTATAATCCATATGGGCACGTTCATTTTTATCCAATGCATATTCAATGGTTTCTTGATCAATACCATACTTTTGGTACAACTGGGAGGTTTCCGCAATCAAGTCAGAATCAATATTAATCCAACTCCGACCATCTCCTAACTTTTTTTCAACGAACATTTCGTTTCCTCTTTACCTTATCTACCATTACTCCTACCGATCACCCGAAATCGCTAGATGAGTCCTGTCCTCATTCACTGATCAACGCAATACAGCTGCTGCCAAGGCCTGCTGGATTTCAATAACACTATTATCACTCTTAAATTGAAGTGTTTCTGATGGTTCTACAGCTGATGAAACCCAAATTTTTAATTCTGCATCCAAATCAAAATGACCAGATGTTTCTACTGAAAACCGTGAAATGGAACGATAGGGGAGGGATTTATAAGATGTTTTCTTCCCTGTCATCCCTTGTTTGTCCACCAAAATGAGACGGTACTCAGTAAAGACAATCAAGTCACGAATCAAGCTAAAAGCCAAGGTTACCTGCTCACCTGGAACTAGGATATCCCCTAAATCTTTTTCAACCTTATCGACGTCTTTTTGAGAAGCATTGCCCATCAAACCTGCAAAAATACCCATGATTATTTCCTCCACAATTTGTACATTTTCTATCTTTATAACTATACCATATTTTTTGCGAGTTAAACAGTTGCAGGAAGTTTTTTTAGATAGTATAATGTAAGAGTCACAAGAGGAGCAATTGCTGAGATTGGCTGGGCTAAATACTTCTAGGTATTCACGCTCTCGCCTAAACTCTTACCACCTGATCAGGTTAGGACCTGCGTAGGGATGTGTCTCAAAACAGAAAGAAATAGAGAACTTCTATGACAACGTTTTGATGTGGCAAAAAATGAGCCAATCAAAACGATTGGTATAGGAGGTTTTTTTATGTCGAAAACTACGATTCGACCAATGATTGAGGTTGCTCTTTTAGCAACCATTGCTTATATTTTGGATTTGGTTACTCAACCGATGTCCTTAGGTCCTTGGATTTCTCTATCTTTTAAGATGGTTCCCATCTTTCTCCTCAGTTTCCGCTGGGGTGTGAAGGCTGGTGCCATGGGTGGATTCATCTGGGGTTTGTTGCAAGTCGTAACTGGGGAAGCAGCTGGTGGTTGGTTGACTCCAATCCAAGGTTTCTTAGAGTACTTTGTAGCCTTTAGCTTGATTGGACTGAGTGGAATTGTCAAACCTGTCCTTGATAAGGCTATCAGAGATAAGAAACGAGTTCAGACACTCACTTATATTACTGTTGGAGTCGTCCTGGGTGGTTTTGCACGCTACCTGATTCACTACATTGCAGGGGTCATCTTCTGGGGAAGCTATGCTCCAGCTGGCCAAAGTGCCTACCTCTACTCTCTGATTGTGAATAGCTCCTCCTTCATAGGGGAGACCATTGCTAGCCTCATTGTCTTCTTTATTCTACAAGAATTTTTGGGAAGACTCCTCATTACAGAACAATAAAAAGCCAGCTCGCTTGAGCTGGTTTTTCAATTTATATATTCTATTCCCAAAGTGAACCAAGAGACTAGTTAGCTAGTCCTCTTTCTAACTGTTACAACGGAAAAGCTCACGAATCGATACCATTCGTGGACTTTTCCTATTGAAGCGTTTAGGTAAACCGCCATAGCGGAAACAGATTATTAGACTTTTATACAACCAAATAGATTTCCTGAACTACGACACGGAGTTTGGCAAATCGATCCAATTTGCCAAACGAAGTTAGTAAGACAGTTAGAGAGTGGGACAGAAATCGGTCATTCGTTAGAATTCGATTTCGTCGTCCCACCT
>NZ_JAPJPF010000018.1 GCF_030825805.1 Streptococcus sp. | reverse complement strand
AGTCTAAAATTCCTTTCCAAGAATTTGTGGTCATGATGCAAAAAGAGGTGGCAGATCGCATTTCAGCCGAACCTAATACCAAGGCTTACGGGTCTTTGTCCATTGCAGTCCAATACTATATGATCGCTAAGGTAGCCTTTATCGTGCCTCGCACCGTCTTTGTGCCAGCGCCAAACGTTGATTCTGCCATCCTCAAGATGGTGCGTCGCCCAGAGCCAGCAGTGGCAGTTAAGGATGAAGATTTCTTCTTCTCTGTTAGCAAGGCTAGCTTTGTCCACCGTCGCAAAACGCTTTGGAACAACTTGACCAGCCGCTTTGGCAAGACCGAAGAAATCAAAGCCAAATTGGAAGCAGGGATCCAAGCTGCAGGCCTGCAACCTTCTGTACGAGGAGAAGCCCTTAGCTTAGAAGACTTCGCCCGCTTGGCAGACGGTCTTCTAGAAGCCGGGATCAAATAATAGAAAAGACATGGGTTCGTAATCTTCTTTCTTAATTATAAATACGCTATGAAGTACGGTGTTTTTTATGTATTTTCGAATGATATCGGTTATAAAACGAGACTTTCCGCTGTGAGAAAAGAGCCTAAATAAAAGGTAGTTTAGGCTCTCGGAATTTTTGAGACTTAAGGCTCAAAAATTAGTTATGGAACTTCGGAGAAGTTCGCTAACGTCCGTACTCACCTAAGGAAAGTCTCAAAGAAGTTTTATAAGTAATAAGCCATAGGTCATGACCTATGGCTTGTTTGCATCGTAAGGAAAGGACGGGATTTGAACCCGCGCATGAAGAAAATCCATTTGCCGGATTTCGAGTCCGGTGCCGTACCGAGCTGAGCCACCTTTCCAAGATGCGGAGAAAGGGATTTGAACCCTCACGCCCGAAGAGGCACATGCGCCTGAAGCATGCGTGTCTGCCGTTCCACCACCTCCGCATAGTTCTATTATACTCTTTTTAAAAGAAAAGCCAAGAAAAAATAGTAACAGAATTTATATAGTGATTCTGTACTGAGTCTTAAGGTAATATAAAATTCTAATATATATAGAATTTAAGGTTCGCAAGCGTTATCGTATATTTTTTGATATAATGGTAGTATTAACTTTAAAGGAGTGCCAGTTGCAAGGAACGATTGTTAAAGCCTTGGCCGGTTTTTATTATGTGGAGTGCAAGGGAGAAATTTACCAAACACGCGCCCGAGGAAATTTCCGGAAAAAGGGACAAACTCCCTATGTTGGAGATAAGGTAGAATTTTCAGCTGAAGAAAATTCGGAAGGCTATATTTTAAAAATATTCCCAAGAAAGAATAGCTTAGTCCGCCCACCCATTGTGAATATAGATCAGGCTGTCGTCATCATGTCTGCCAAAGAGCCGGATTTTAATGTTAATTTATTGGACCGCTTTTTAGTCCTATTGGAACAAAAAGTGATTCATCCGATTGTCTATATTTCAAAAATGGACTTACTAGAAGATCCAGCTCAGATGCTTCCTTTCCAGGAAGTCTATCGCAAAATGGGCTATGACTTTGTCACTGACAAGGAAGAGCTCTTGCCTCTCTTGAAGGATCAGGTGACGGTCTTTATGGGCCAAACAGGAGTGGGGAAATCCACCCTCTTGAATACCTTGGCTCCGGAGTTGGAACTAGAGACAGGAGAAATCTCCGACAGTCTTGGACGCGGCCGCCATACGACGCGAGCTGTCAGTTTTTATGATCTCAATGGGGGCAAAATTGCGGATACCCCTGGCTTCTCCTCTCTAGATTATGAAGTTGATAATGCGGAAGATCTCAATCATGCTTTTCCAGATATCGCCAAGGTGAGGCAGGCTTGCAAGTTCCGTACTTGTACCCACACACATGAACCATCCTGTGCCGTCAAGCCCGCTGTTGAGGAAGGGATCATAGCTTCCTTCCGCTATGAGAATTACTTACAGTTTTTGAGCGAGATCGAAAATAGGCGTGAAACCTACAAAAAAGTATCGAAAAAATTACCCAAATAAGGAGACCTGAAGAATATGAAAACAAACAAATTAGCCCCTTCTATTTTGAGTGCAGATTATGCAAATTTTGAAAGTGAATTGAAGAAATTGGAAGCATCTGGTGCAGAGTACGCTCACATCGATGTGATGGACGGCCACTTTGTGCCTAATATCAGCTTTGGTGCTGGTGTAGTTGCTAGTATGCGTCCTCACAGCAAGCTAGTGTTTGACTGCCACTTGATGGTTACCAATCCTGAGCAACATATCGAAGAGTTTGCGCGTGCCGGGGCAGATATCATTAGCATTCACGTCGAAGCGACTCCACACATCCATGGGGCCCTTCAAAAAATTCGTTTGGCAGGGGTCAAACCAAGTGTGGTCATCAATCCAGGAACCCCTGTTGAAAGTATCCAACACATCTTGAACTTGGTAGATCAAGTACTTGTCATGACTGTCAACCCAGGATTTGGTGGGCAAGCCTTCCTGCCAGAAACTATGGATAAGATTCGTCAATTGGTTCAATTGCGTGAAGAAAAAGGCTTGGATTTCGATATTGAAGTCGATGGGGGAATTGATGATAAGACGATTCACGCTGCGAAAGAAGCAGGGGCAAACGTCTTTGTAGCAGGTTCCTATGTGTTTAATGGAGATGTGAATGAACGAGTTCAAACCCTTCGAGCAGCCATCCAAGACTAAGGTTGCGATTGTAGCTGGTGGCCGAGTGGAAACCATTCCGCTAGACTTGGATGTTTATGTCGGAGTGGATGCAGGTTGCCTTTTCCTATTAGAGCAAGGATTGGAACTATCTTTAGCAGTTGGAGATTTTGACTCGGTCGAGCCAGAAGAATTCCAGAGTATTCAATCTGCGGCTCACGCATTACGGACTTCGGTAGCAGAAAAAAATGATACGGATCTGGAATTGGCGATTAAGGAAGTGTTAGAAGGTTGGCCTCAAGCGGACATTCTGATTTTTGGAGCCTTTGGTGGTCGCCTGGATCACCACTTGGCCAGCGTTTTTTTGCCCAGCGATCCAGAGATTGCACCTTTTATGTCGCAACTTTACTTGATGGACCAACAAAATTATCTCTGCTATCGTCCAGCAGGCTGCCATACCATTCTGCCTATAGCAGGCTATACCTATGTAGCTTTTATGCCAGTTGAGGGAGCTTCCATCCAGATTGAAGGAGCCAAGTATCCCTTAAATCAGACCAATTATTTTAAAAAGGCTATTTATGGTTCCAACGAGTTTATCAATCAGCCGATTACCTTAACCGTTGATCGAGGCTACGCCCTTATCATTTATAGCAAGGATGGGAAATAAGATGGAAATAATCCTTTTTGTATTAGGAGTGGGAAATCTTGTCTTGCTCTTCTTGCTCTACCAGCAACGGATAGCTGATAACAAACAGGTCCGTGACTTACTGGAGGACCAAGAAGATCATCTTTCGGATCAGCTGGATTACCGATTTGAGAGAGAGCGACAAGCTCAGCAAATCACTGGCCAGCAGATAGAGATGGCGATTAGTGACCGTCTTATGGAATTACGGACAGAAATGCATCAGCAAACGACTGCTTTACGAGCAGAACTTGCTGAGAATTTCACTAAAAACCGAGACAAAACGGACGAGCGGATGCAACAGATTCAAGCTTCCAATGATTTGCGGTTGGAGCAGATGCGTCAAACGGTCGAAGAAAAGTTGGAAAAAACCTTGCATAGTCGTCTTCAAACCTCTTTTGAGACGGTCTCCAAACAATTGGAATCGGTCAATAAAGGTCTTGGGGAAATGCAGACGGTCGCTAGAGATGTAGGAAGTCTCAATAAGGTTCTTTCTAACACGAAAACCCGTGGGATTATGGGAGAACTCCAACTCGGCCAGATCATCGAAGATATCCTAACTCCCGCCCAATACGAGAGAGAGTTTGTAACAGTTCCCCATTCCAGCGAACGTGTCGAGTATGCGATCAAGATGCCTGGTCAGGTCAGAGGGGAATACGTCTATCTGCCAATCGACTCTAAATTTCCTCTGGACGGTTATTACCGACTGGAAGAAGCCTACGAAAGTGGAGAGAAAGAGGAGATTGAACGGTGTCGCAAGCTCCTATTGGCTAGTATCAAACAATTTGCCAAGGACATTCATCAAAAATACCTCTATCCGCCTGCCACTACTAATTTTGGGATTCTCTTTTTACCGACGGAAGGGCTCTATTCAGAAGTGGTCCGCGACCCAGCCTTCTTTGATCGCCTCCGAAGAGAGGAGCAGATTGTCGTCGCGGGGCCAAGTACGCTTTCAGCCTTGTTGAATTCCCTATCGGTTGGATTTAAGACCCTGAATATTCAACGAAGTGCGGATGATATTAGCAAGGTCCTTGCATCCGTCAAGACGGAGTTCCAAAAATTTGGAGGCGTTTTGGAAAAGACCCAACGGCAGTTGAAGCATGCCTCTGGCAACATTGATGACCTCTTAAACCGAAGAACAAATGCTATCGAGCGCACACTCCGAAACATTGAAACGTCAGAGAATCTAGATATAGCAAGCCTATTGAATTTAGAAGATGGAGAAGATGATGGTCAAAATTAATCAAATGAAAAAAGACGAATTGTTTGAAGGTTTCTACCTCATTAAGTCAGCAGATGTTCGTCAGACACGTGCTGGAAAGAATTATCTTGCTTTTGTCTTCCAAGATGAAACAGGCACAATCGAAGGAAAATTGTGGGATGCTCAGCCACATAATGTGGAGCAATTTCAGGCTGGGCGTGTGGTTCATATGAGTGGCCGTCGGGAGGTCTACAACAATACGCCTCAGGTCAACCAGTTGACCTTGCGGTTGCCTCAAAGTGGGGAGCCATCAAATCCAGCAGACTTTAAGGAAAAACCTCCGGTAAATCCAGTCGATTTGAAAGATTACCTATCAGGGATGATTTTCAAAATAGAAAATCCAGTTTGGCAACGTGTGGTGCGGGCGCTATACAGCAAGTATGACAAAGAGTTCTACTCTTATCCTGCGGCCAAAACCAACCACCATGCTTTTGAGACGGGCTTAGCATATCACACAGCCACCATGGTTCGTTTGGCTGAGAGCATCTCTCAGGTGTATCCTCAATTAAACCAGAGTCTCCTCTATGCCGGCATCATGCTCCATGATCTTGCCAAGGTACTAGAGTTATCGGGGCCTGAAAATACAGAGTATACGGTTCGAGGCAACCTCATCGGGCACATTGCTCTAATCGATGAAGAAATTACCAAGGTCTTACAAGAGTTAAAGATTGACGATCAAAAAGAAGATGTGATTGTGTTGCGCCATGTGATTTTGAGTCACCATGGTCTACTAGAATATGGTAGCCCGGTTCGTCCAAAAATCATGGAAGCCGAGATCATCCATATGATTGATAACCTAGATGCAGAAATGATGATGATGACCTCTGCCTTAGCTTTAGTAGGCCCTGGTGAAATGACCAATAAGATTTTTGCCTTGGACAACCGCTCCTTCTATAAGCCAAATTTAAAAGATTCCTAATAGACTGGCGATGAAAATATTACTCTTAGTTTGTTAGTAAAAAAACCAAAAACGAATGTTGTGAGACTAACAACGTTCGTTTTTTGGTATAATATGGTATAATACAATAAAAAACTATGTGGAGAGAAAATGAAGCTAAGAAGAAGTGAGCGGATGGTTGTGATCTCGAATTACTTGATTAATCATCCCTACGAATTGACGAGTTTAAATACATTTGCCGAAAAATACGAATCTGCCAAATCATCTATTTCTGAGGATATTGTCATTATTAAACGGGCCTTTGAAGAAATGGAAATTGGAAGCATTGAAACTCTTACCGGTGCGGGTGGAGGGGTCATATTTACTCCTTCCATTTCGGATGCAGATTCAAAAGAAATTGTCCAAAATTTGTGCAATCAATTGTCAGAAAGTAACCGGATTTTACCAGGTGGGTATATCTACCTTTCGGATTTGCTAAGTGATCCAAAAATCTTAAATAATATTGGGCGCATTATTGCCAAGGCCTTCCGAGATCAAAAAATCGATGCAGTCATGACGGTGGCCACTAAGGGTGTCCCATTAGCAAACGCGGTAGCCAATGTCTTAAATGTTCCTTTTGTCATTGTACGACGCGATTTGAAAATTACAGAAGGATCAACGGTCAGTGTCAACTACGTATCTGGTTCCAGTGGCGATCGGATTGAGAAAATGTTCCTATCCAAGCGTAGTTTGAAAGCTGGAAGCCGTGTCCTGATTGTCGATGATTTCCTTAAAGGAGGGGGAACGATCAGTGGGATGGTTAGTCTCTTGGCTGAGTTCGATTCAGAGTTGGCAGGAGTCGCTATTTTTGCGGACAATGCTTCGGCTAGAAGTAAAGATTTATTCGATCACAAGTCACTTTTACGTGTGACCAACATTGATGTAGCAGAAAATAAAATTGATGTAGAAATCGGAAATATTTTCGATAAGAACTAAGGCTGGAGAGGGAGAAAGGAAAATGAAAACAATTTTAGACCGTTTTGATCGTAGTCCCCTATGGCTTCGATTGGCAACGATATTCATCTTGACAGGAGTTCTTGTCGGTGGACTTTATACGGTTCGTAAAAATTCTGCAGACCAAGTTACAGTAGTGAAGCAAGAAACCAAAAAAACAGGTTCTCTTCCTATTAAGAAAAAAGACCCTAAAAAAGCCAAAGAAGAAGAGGAAGCGAAAATCGCTGAAGCGGCTGAAAAAGCAGTTGCTCATTTTGAAACGACTGCAACTCAAGAAACCTTAACCGCTGCGCAAGAGGCTGTAGAAAAAGTGAAGGACGAAACCAAGAAACAGGCCTTTCAAGCTCGTATTCAGTACATTGTAGACTATTACGGAATGCAAACCAATCAGAATACTCAATCAACTGATACGAATCAAGCTAGCCAAACGGTTCAACCTCAACAAGTCGTTCCCGCAGAAGTCCCTCAGTATCAGTCCAATGAGGTTCCTCAGGTTTCGAATGCTACCACACCAGCTGTAACGCAACAAACTGAACAATAATCTAGCGCGATTTTAAGAAGAAGCAATCGTGCAAAAAAGAGAAAAAAATCTTGACAGTGAAAGTACCGCTATGTTAAAATAATAGACGGTACTTTTTACTTTTGGTCTCTCAAGAGTGTACAGGGACGTGCTGACAAATGTTGCAAAAGTACACACAGATGATAGCTGTCACCAAGTGTATCATCACCAAAAATAAAAAAATACAGGAGAATGTAGATGCCTACAATTAACCAATTGGTTCGCAAACCGCGTAAATCAAAAGTAGAAAAATCTAAATCACCAGCTTTGAACGTTGGTTACAACAGTCATAAAAAAGTTCAAACAAACGTTTCTTCACCACAAAAACGTGGTGTTGCAACTCGTGTTGGAACAATGACACCTAAGAAACCTAACTCTGCCCTTCGTAAATTCGCTCGTGTACGTTTGAGCAACTTGATCGAAGTTACTGCTTACATCCCAGGTATCGGACACAACTTGCAAGAACACAGCGTGGTTCTTCTTCGTGGTGGACGTGTAAAAGACCTTCCAGGGGTACGTTACCATATCGTCCGTGGAGCACTTGATACTGCAGGTGTAAACGATCGTAAACAAGGCCGTTCTAAATACGGTACTAAACGTCCAAAAGCATAAGGAAAGGGGATAAAGAGAAATGAGTCGTAAAAACCGTGCGCCTAAACGCGATGTATTGCCAGATCCGCTTTACAATTCACAATTAGTTACTCGTCTTATCAACCGCGTTATGCTTGATGGTAAACGTGGTACAGCAGCTTCAATCGTTTACGGTGCTTTTGAGCAAATCAAAGAAGTTACTGGAAATGATGCGCTTGAAGTATTTGAAACAGCAATGGAAAACATAATGCCTGTACTTGAAGTACGTGCACGTCGTGTTGGTGGATCTAACTACCAAGTCCCAGTTGAAGTTCGTCCAGAACGTCGTACAACACTTGGACTTCGTTGGTTGGTAACCATCGCTCGTCAACGTGGTGAGCACACAATGGTTGATCGCCTTGCTAAAGAAATCTTGGATGCTGCAAACAACACTGGTGCAGCAGTTAAGAAACGTGAAGACACTCACCGTATGGCTGAAGCTAACCGTGCCTTCGCACACTTCCGCTGGTAAGATTAAGATACTGAGGGCGTTAAAAAAGCGACTGAAAATTAGGAAGCTTGACGAAGAATCAAAGATTCTAGGAGAGCTTATCTATTTTCCGAGCTTTTAGCCCGGGTTCAATTAAGCATCATCAGCTCTTGAACCCAGCTCAACTTATCTACAAGTTGGAACCAACAAAAAAACAGGATAAACAATGAGAACGGGTAGGTCCTGCCTATCCGTTTTTGTTAAATCATGTTATAATAGTATAGAAATAAAAAATATAGGAGAACAAAACCTCATGGCACGCGAATTTTCACTTGAAAAAACTCGTAATATCGGTATCATGGCTCACGTCGATGCTGGTAAAACAACTACAACTGAGCGTATCCTTTACTACACTGGTAAAATTCACAAAATCGGTGAAACTCACGAAGGTGCGTCACAAATGGACTGGATGGAGCAAGAGCAAGAACGTGGTATCACCATCACATCTGCTGCTACAACAGCTCAATGGAAAGACACTCGTGTAAACATCATCGACACACCAGGACACGTGGACTTCACGATCGAAGTTCAACGTTCACTCCGCGTTTTGGACGGTGCTGTAACCGTTCTTGACTCACAATCAGGTGTTGAGCCTCAAACTGAAACAGTTTGGCGTCAAGCAACTGAATACGGAGTTCCACGTATCGTATTTGCTAACAAGATGGATAAAATCGGTGCTGACTTCCTTTACTCAGTAAGCACACTTCATGATCGTCTTCAAGCAAACGCACACCCAATTCAATTGCCAATCGGTTCGGAAGATGACTTCCGTGGAATCATCGACTTGATCAAGATGAAAGCTGAAATCTACACCAACGACCTTGGTACAGACATTCTTGAAGAAGATATCCCAGCTGAATACCTTGACCAAGCTCAAGAATACCGTGAAAAATTGGTTGAAGCAGTTGCTGAAACTGATGAAGACTTGATGATGAAATACCTTGAAGGTGAAGAAATCACTAACGAAGAATTGAAGGCTGCTATCCGTAAAGCAACTATCAATGTTGAATTCTTCCCAGTATTGTGTGGTTCTGCCTTCAAGAACAAAGGGGTTCAATTGATGTTGGATGCAGTCCTTGACTACCTTCCAAGCCCACTTGATATCCCTGCAATCAAGGGTGTAAACCCTGATACAGACGAAGAAGAAGAACGTCCAGCATCTGATGAAGAGCCATTTGCAGCGCTTGCCTTCAAGATCATGACTGACCCATTCGTAGGTCGTTTGACATTCTTCCGTGTTTACTCAGGTGTCTTGAACTCAGGTTCTTACGTATTGAACACATCTAAAGGTAAACGTGAACGTATCGGACGTATCCTTCAAATGCACGCCAACACTCGTATGGAAATCGAAACAGTTTATTCTGGAGATATCGCTGCTGCCGTTGGTTTGAAAGATACTACAACTGGTGACTCATTGACAGATGAAAAAGCGAAAATTATCCTTGAGTCAATCGAAGTTCCAGAACCAGTTATCCAATTGATGGTTGAGCCAAAATCTAAAGCAGACCAAGACAAGATGGGTATCGCCCTTCAAAAATTGGCTGAAGAAGATCCAACATTCCGCGTTGAAACAAACCCTGAAACTGGTGAAACAGTTATCTCTGGTATGGGTGAGTTGCACTTGGATGTCCTTGTTGACCGTATGAAACGTGAATTCAAGGTTGAAGCTAACGTTGGTGCTCCTCAAGTATCTTACCGTGAAACATTCCGCGCTTCTACACAAGCACGTGGATTCTTCAAACGTCAATCTGGTGGTAAAGGTCAGTTTGGTGATGTTTGGATCGAATTTACTCCAAACGAAGAAGGTAAAGGATTCGAGTTCGAAAATGCGATCGTCGGTGGTGTGGTTCCACGTGAATTCATCCCTGCAGTAGAAAAAGGACTTCAAGAATCTATGGCTAACGGTGTTCTTGCTGGCTACCCAATGGTTGACGTGAAAGCGAAGCTTTACGATGGATCATACCACGATGTCGACTCATCTGAAACTGCCTTCAAGATCGCTGCATCTCTTGCTCTTAAAGAAGCAGCTAAATCAGCACAACCAGCTATCCTTGAACCAATGATGCTTGTAACCATCACAGTTCCTGAAGAAAACCTTGGGGATGTTATGGGTCACGTAACTGCTCGTCGTGGACGTGTAGATGGTATGGAAGCACACGGTGCAAGCCAAATCGTTCGTGCTTATGTACCACTTGCTGAAATGTTCGGTTACGCTACTGTCCTTCGTTCTGCAACTCAAGGACGTGGTACTTTCATGATGGTATTTGACCACTACGAAGATGTACCGAAATCAGTACAAGAAGAAATCATTAAAAAAGCTAAAGGTGAAGCATAATTTTACCGTCTAGCTAAAAGCTTTCCTCATAGGAGGAAAGCTTTTTTGATTTGAAAAGAGTTTAAGACTTCTTCCTCATAAGAGATAGTGAAAATGAATATGAAAGTTTGTGTAATATTTCTAATCCTAATGAAATCAGTTGCATTTTAGGGGAAGAAAGTATATAATAATATTGTTGAAAGATGATTTGTAACCTATCAAGTTACTCTTTTCACATAAAAAATTTTTTGATTTTCATAAGGAGGAAATCACGAATGGTAGTTAAAGTTGGTATTAACGGTTTCGGTCGTATCGGTCGTCTTGCTTTCCGTCGTATCCAAAACGTAGAAGGTGTTGAAGTTACTCGCATCAACGACCTTACAGATCCAGTTATGCTTGCACACTTGTTGAAATATGACACAACTCAAGGTCGTTTCGACGGTACTGTGGAAGTTAAAGAAGGTGGATTCGAAGTTAACGGTAAATTCGTTAAAGTTTCTGCTGAACGTGATCCAGAACAAATCGACTGGGCTACCGACGGTGTAGAAATCGTTCTTGAAGCAACTGGTTTCTTTGCTAAGAAAGATGCTGCTGAAAAACACCTTAAAGGTGGAGCTAAGAAAGTTGTTATCACTGCTCCTGGTGGAAATGATGTTAAAACAATTGTATTTAACACTAACCACGACATTCTTGATGGTACTGAAACAGTTATCTCAGGTGCTTCATGTACTACAAACTGCTTGGCTCCAATGGCTAAAGCTCTTCAAGATAACTTCGGTGTTGTAGAAGGATTGATGACTACTATCCACGCTTACACTGGTGACCAAATGATCCTTGACGGACCACACCGTGGTGGTGACCTTCGTCGTGCTCGCGCTGGTGCTGCAAACATCGTTCCTAACTCAACTGGTGCTGCTAAAGCTATCGGTCTTGTAATCCCAGAATTGAACGGAAAATTGGACGGATCTGCACAACGCGTTCCAACTCCAACTGGATCAGTTACTGAATTGGTTGCAGTTCTTGAAAAGAACGTTACTGTTGATGAAGTAAATGCAGCTATGAAAGCAGCAGCGAACGAATCATACGGTTACACAGAAGATCCAATCGTATCTTCAGATATCGTAGGTATGGCTTACGGTTCATTGTTTGACGCAACTCAAACTAAAGTTCTTGACGTTGACGGTAAACAATTGGTTAAAGTTGTTTCATGGTATGACAACGAAATGTCTTACACTGCACAACTTGTTCGTACTCTTGAATACTTCGCAAAAATTGCTAAATAATTCATGCGTATGATGAGAGGAGGGTGACCTCCTCTTTTTTTGTACTTTTTTTAGTTCCTCCTCACCTTATTATAGGATTTGCTAAAATGAATTGACAGACCTCTCTTTAAAGGGGTAAACTAAATCTGAGTGAAGATTTCCAATCAAGAAAAATGTAAGCGATTGCAGGATAGTGAAGGAGGAGTGTTTTAGGAGATTGGAAATCAGTAAAATAAGATGGAGGTCAAGATGAAAGGTCATCAATTTGAAAAACAACAACGTTTTAGTATCCGAAAATTCAGTGTAGGAGTTTGTTCTGCATTGATTGGATTGGCATTTTTAGGAACGGGGGCAGTCTCAGCAGATGAGACGCATGCGACTAAAGAACAACCCTTAGAAGCTTCCACAGCAAATACGGAAGATGTCAATCGTTTGATCAGAGAAGCGGGAGTCTACACTGCAGATGCTGCTTTGCCAACTGGAGAAACAGCAAAACCAGTTGAGGAGGCAACTCCAGCTACGACAGAGGCTAGTCCTGCAACTCCAGAAGCTAGCCCGACGACGACAGATACTCCAGCCGTTTCAGCGACGGAACAACCAAAAGTAGCTGCAGAAAAAGTGGAAGATTTACCAACCAATGAAGAAAAACAATTAAGACCAAAAGAGGTCAAATTTGATACTTGGGATGATTTGTTGAAATGGGAACCTGGTAAACGAGTAGATGATGATTTGAACCGAGCAAGTGTTCCCCTAGCTAGCCGTTTTCAAGGGAAGCAAATCAACGAGCAAGCCAACCCAGATGCAAAGA
Source organism: Streptococcus sp. (assembly GCF_030825805.1). GTDB lineage: Bacteria > Bacillota > Bacilli > Lactobacillales > Streptococcaceae > Streptococcus. The sequence continues at coordinate 19,855 of NZ_JAPJPF010000018.1, read as the reverse complement.
TCCAAGCCCTTTCTAACATGAACTCAAAGGCTAAGGATCATGCTTCCGTCGGTGGGGAAGAGTTTAAGGCTTATGCTTTTGACTACTGGCAATATTTGGATTCTATGGTCTTTTGGGAAGGACTTGTCCCTTCAGCAGACGTGATTGATGCGGCTCACCGAAATGGGGTTCCTATTTATGGAACACTCTTTTACAACTGGTCTAGTAGCATTAAGGATCAAGAACGCTTTGCAGAAACCTTGAAAGAAGATAGTGAAGGCTCAAAAACCTTCCCGATTGCTCGGAAATTGGTTGATCTAGCCAAGTACTATGGTTTTGATGGCTACTTTATCAACCAAGAAACAACAGGGAACTTAGTAGAGCCTTTGGGGCCAAAATTAAGAGATTTCCTTCTTTATACTAAGGAGTATGCGAAGAGCATCAACTATCCGATTAAGTATTCCTGGTATGATGCTATGACCTATGAATATGGTCGCTACCATGAAAATGCACTGGGTGAGTACAACTACAATTTCATGCAGCCTGAAAATGGGGAAAATCCAGTTGATACCTTCTTTGCCAACTTTAACTGGGGCAAATCAGAAGTTGATTATTCCATCAGTACAGCCAAATGGATTAACCGCAATCCTTATGATGTTCTAGCTGGACTCGAGCTCCAAAAAGGAGGCTCTTATAAGACCAATGTGGACTGGAATGCGATTTTAGATGAGCATGGCAAGTTGCGTCTATCTCTTGGGCTTTATGCACCTGATACCATTACAGGTCTAGGAAAGACAGGAGAAGGTTACCATACCCATGAAGATCTATTCTGGACTGGTTTCCAAGGGGATCCAACCAAAGGAAAACCAGCAGACCAATCTTGGTACGGGATGTCCAATCTAGTAGTGGATAAAACTCCAATTACAAGTGCTGATTTCAATACGTCCTTTAATACAGGCCACGGCAAACATTGGTTTGTGGATGGCAAGATTTCTAAAGAAGGGGAGTGGAACTACCGTTCTGTTTCTGGCTACCTTCCAACATGGCGCTGGTGGGTAGAGCATAGTGAAGATAGTACGCCATTAAAAGGTCGCTATGATTTTGATCAAGCCTACAATGGAGGGAACTCTTTAACCTTTGAAGGGGATTTGAAAGCTAATAGCAGTCAAAATGTTATGCTCTATTCTACTAAGATTCCTGTGACAGAAACGACAAAATTAAGTGTGTCTCACAAGGGTGGGGTCGGAGCTGCTGCTTGGGTAGCTGTTGCCACAAAAGAAGACTACTCTGAATACGAATGGAAGGAATTGACACCGAGTGCGGATTGGTCTACTCAAACCTTTGATTTGGGAGGCTTGGCGGGTAAGACTATTTATGCCGTTAAGATGTTCTTTGATCATGATGCAGATGTCAAAGATTACAAGTTCAACCTCGGTCAATTGTCGATTACGTCCAACCAAGAAAAACCAGTAGCCCCATCTGAAGTGACTGTTCGGGCAAAACGCCTGCAAAATGCCCAGGAAGCGGAGGCTGTCCTTAATTTTAAAGGGGTTGCGGACGCAGATTATTATGAAGTCTATGAAAAAGACGGCGACAACTGGCGTCTCTTAACAGGGTCTTCTGCGACAACCGTCTATCTACCAAAAGTTAGCCGTTCAGCAAGTGCTGAAGGAACGACTCAGGATCTCAAGGTTGTGGCAGTTGGGAAGAACGGCCAACGTTCAGATGCAGGAACTGTGGCCTTTGATTGGGGTATGACCGTGTCAGATACCAGTCTTCCAAAAGCCCTTGCACCAAACGTGGTGATTGGAGCCAAAGTCATTGGTTCGAGCTTCCCAGATGCGGATGGTAGTGAAGGCATCGAAGGTATGTTAAATGGTACCATTACCAGTCTTTCAGATAAATGGTCTTCTGCTCAATTGAGTGGAACCGTCGATATTCGCTTGACACAACCACGGACCATTGTTCGTTGGGTCATGGACCATGCCGGTGCGGGTGGAGAATCTGTCGACGATGGCAAGATGAATACCCGTGACTTCGACCTTTACTACAAGGATAAAGCGGGTGAGTGGAAGCTCGCTAAGGAAGTTCGTGGCAATAAAGCCCATGTGTCCGACATTACACTCGACCATCCAATCAAGGCTCAAGAATGGCGTCTCCATGTCATTACGGCAGATAACGGAACCCCATGGCAAGCCATCCGGATTTACAACTGGAAGATGTATGAAAGTCTGGATACGGAAACGGTCAACATCCCGATGAAACATGCTGTAGCGCAAAACTTAGGCAATCATTTTGTCCAAGTCGGCTTCAAAGATGTACCGGCCAATACCACACTGACTCTTTATGCCGATAAAGAAGCGACCAGTCCAATTGCGACCATGACAGCCGATCAAGCTGGAAATCTGATCTTTAAACCACTGGCTTTTGAATCAACCCCATCTCTTCTCTACTATCGTGCACAAGAACCTGGCAAAGATATCAGTAATGTTCTAGCGATCGAAGTTCCAAAAAATGATAAAGAAATTGCGGGACTTCAATTTGAAGATGGATTGACTAAGAAAGTCTACCGGGAAGGCGATGCCCTTTCCTTGAAAGGGGCGACTCTCCGCGTTCATTATAAAGATGGCCAAGCAGATCAACTGGTCAACCTCACCAACTCAGGTGTAGAGATTCATGGATTTGACAGTAGCAAGCTTGGAGAACAACACCTAGAAGTTTCTTACCTTGGTCAGAAATTGGATAAGACTCTCACTGTTTTTGTGGTCAGTGCAGAGGAAGCAGGTGAAAAAGCAGTTGCTGGTCTAGAATTAACCGACAAACCAAAAGTAGAATATATCGTCGGAGAAGCATTGGAAAAAGAAGGCGGACGCTTCACAGTTGTCTTTGATGATGAAACAACCGAGACGCACGCCTTGACAGATGAAGGTGTAGAAGTAACTGGATTTGATGCGAGCAAGGAAGGCCGTCAAACCATTACCATCCATTACAAAGGAGCTAGCACAAGCTTTGATGTCCTCGTCAATCCAAAACCAGCTCTCAACGATGAATACCTCAAGCAAAAATTGGCTGAAGCTGAAGCTGCAAAAGCCAAAGTAGACTTTACTTTTGCGACTCCTGAAGTCAAAGAAGCCTTGCTGGCTGGAATGGCTGCTTCTGAAAAAGTTTTGAAAGAGCATGATACCAGCACACAAGATCAGGTCAATGAGCAGTTGAACCAATTGACCGCTCTCTTGAAAGCTTTGGATGGACAAGCTAATCTAGTCAAAGAGAAAGAAGCTCTTTCTACTCTGACAGAGGAAGCGACTGCTCTATTAGCAAGTAAACCAAATCACCCTTCTGGTGACGCTTTGCAGGCACTGGTTGAGAAAAATAAAGAACTCCTAGACTCTTCAGAGCTCACTCCTGAAGCGCTTGCAACCGCAAAAACAGGTCTAGAAACCTTGATTGCGCTCCTGAAAGAAGATAAGCCAGCGGTCTTTGTAGACCCTGCGACTGGAGTCGAAGTTCAATTCTCTAACTTGGAGCCTACTGCTATTAAGGGACTAAAAGTCGCGAAAGTTGAAGCCAATCAGGCTGAAAAAGAAGAGCTGAAGGGCCGAGAAGGAATCGTCTTTGATATTGAAGGCGTGGATGCAAGCGGTCAGGATGTCGATACCCAGCATCCATCACTTGTGAAAATCCCTGTGGATAAGGATAAAGAAGTGGAGCAAGTCCTCTTCTTCCCAGAAGGTCAAGCACCTCAATCCTTGGCCTTTGAGAGAGTCGGAGATGTAGTCATCTTTACAGCTCCTCACTTTACCCATTATGCGATTGTCTATAAGCCAGCAAAAACGGAAGGACCAGATCAACCGATCCAACCAGAAGAACCTGCTAAACCAGATCAGCCTGTTCAACCGGCTCAACCAAATCAGCCAGTCCAACCAAGTACCCCAGTGACTCCGGATCCAGCTAATCCAATGAAGCCTACAAATTCATCACAAGTGGATCAGTTGGCCCCAACGACTTCTACTCAACCGGGTCATCAAGAGGTGGATCACAAGGATGTGGTCGATCAAGAGATCCATCAGTTGTTAAGTGCCCACCAAGGAGCGAACTCACAGCCGACGGTTCAGCAAGAAACAAAAGATGCAAGCAAAGAAAGTCAATCGGAACACTTGCCAAATACGGCAAGCCTAGAAGCTTCCTTTGCAGCAGAAGCTGTTCTCTTAGCAGCCTTAGGCGGCTTCCTCTTGGCTGGTAAGAAGAAAGAAGAGTAACTTTTTAAGCGTTTTGATACTGACTGAAAAGGTCATGATGAATCGTAAACCTCCTTTGTAAAAAACAAGGGAGGTTTTATGATGCAGATTCTAATCGAGGATCATGGCTCCAGACTTGCTAATAAGAGGTAGAAATCCACTATTTTTCTACCTCTTTTACAGCTTTTGTGATATAATTATCATGTATTAAAAATAGAAGGAGTCATATCCAATGGCAAAATTGACTGTTAAAGACGTTGACTTGAAAGGGAAAAAAGTTCTCGTTCGTGTTGACTTCAACGTTCCTGTAAAAGATGGCGTGATCACTAACGATAACCGTATCACTGCTGCTCTTCCAACAATCAAGTACATCCTTGAACAAGGTGGACGTGCAATCCTCTTCTCTCACCTTGGACGTGTGAAAGAAGAAGCAGACAAAGAAGGTAAATCACTTGCTCCTGTAGCGGCTGACTTGGCTGCTAAATTGGGTCAAGACGTTGCTTTCCTTCCAGGTGTTACTCGTGGTGCTGAATTGGAAGCAGCGATTAACGCTCTTGAAGATGGACAAGTTCTTTTGGTTGAAAACACTCGTTTCGAAGATGTTGACGGCAAGAAAGAATCTAAAAACGATCCTGAACTTGGTAAATACTGGGCATCACTTGGAGATGGTATCTTCGTAAACGATGCATTCGGTACAGCTCACCGTGCACACGCATCTAACGTTGGTATCTCAGCAAACGTTGAAAAAGCAGTTGCTGGATTCCTTCTTGAAAACGAAATTGCTTACATCCAAGAAGCAGTTGAAGCTCCAGAACGTCCATTCGTAGCCATCCTTGGTGGTTCAAAAGTTTCAGACAAGATCGGTGTGATCGAAAACTTGCTTGAAAAAGCTGATAAAGTTCTTATCGGTGGTGGGATGACTTACACATTCTACAAAGCTCAAGGTATCGAAATCGGTAACTCACTTGTAGAAGAAGACAAATTGGATGTTGCCAAAGCTCTTCTTGAAAAAGCAAACGGCAAATTGATCTTGCCAGTTGACTCAAAAGAAGCAAACGCATTTGCTGACTACACTGAAGTGAAAGACACTGAAGGTGAAGCAGTAGACCCAGGTTTCCTTGGTTTGGATATCGGTCCTAAATCTATCGCTAAATTTGACGAAGCTTTGACTGGTGCGAAAACAGTTGTATGGAACGGACCTATGGGTGTATTTGAAAACCCTGACTTCCAAGCTGGTACAATCGGTGTAATGGACGCTATCGTTAAACAACCAGGCGTTAAATCAATCATCGGTGGTGGTGACTCAGCTGCCGCAGCGATCAACCTTGGACGTGCAGACAAATTCTCATGGATCTCTACTGGTGGTGGAGCTTCAATGGAGCTTCTTGAAGGTAAAGTTCTTCCAGGACTTGCAGCCTTGACTGAAAAATAAGACGGTTCCTCATGAACCATAGAAGAAGCACCGAAAGGTGCTTTTTTTAGAATGTATACAACCAAATTTTTATATAAGATAGGTTAAGTGATTCTGTATCGAAATAAAATAAGATCTCATTTTTGAAATTAATCAAGAAAATCCCAAAACTAAGTCATGGAACTTCCTGGATTGCTGAAATCATCCACTGGATAATTTCACCTAACCTCCGTACTCACCTAAGGAAAGTTTTTAAAATGACTTTGTAGAGTAGAAGGAAGCTAGTCGATCTTCATTTCCCCGCTTGAACCTTTCTAGAAATATGTTAGAATAAAAGAGATAGAAAGATAGGGGACAATGGATTACTTTAAACGACATAAATTTGACCGTTCCAAATTTCGATTAGGAATGCGAACCTTCAAAACAGGGATAGCCGTTTTTCTGGTTCTATTGATTTTTGGTATCTTTGGCTGGCGGGGCTTGCAGATTGGAGCGCTGACAGCTGTCTTTAGTTTGAGAGAAGATTTTGATAAGAGTGTTCACTTTGGAGCTTCGCGCGTGATGGGCAACAGTATCGGTGGTTTTTATGCCCTGCTGTTCTTTATGATCAAGATTCTCTTCCACAATGCTTTTTGGGTGACCCTGATTTTTGTGCCCATTGCGACCATGTTAACCATAATGACAAACGTCGCTATGAACAACAAAGCTGGAATCATCGGTGGTGTTTCAGCCATGTTGATCATCACCCTCTCCATTCCGACAGGAGAAACGTTCCTATATGTTTTTGCCCGCATCTTTGAAACCTTTATCGGAGTCTTCGTTGCGATTTTAGTCAATTCAGATGTGGATCGGATTCGGGACTTTATAAAAGAAAGAAAAAAAACCATGTGAGATTATGTGACATTTTAATCTTGACATCGGTTTTTTTTGCGTTATAATAGAATAGAAAGGGGGTCTTGTATGAAAGAAAAGGAATTAAGACGAACGTTGGCGGTCTTTCCGATTGGTAGTGTTATGAAATTGACAGATTTAACAGCTCGTCAAATTCGCTACTACGAAGATCAACAACTCATTACTCCAGATCGAACAGAGGGCAATCGTCGGATGTTTTCTCTCAACGATATGGATCGCCTGTTGGAAATTAAGGATTATTTGTCTGAAGGCCTTAATATTGCAGGGATTAAAAAACGGATTGCTGAGAAAGAAGCTCAACGTCAAGCTGCCAAGATTGTCAGTGAAAAGGATGTCCGCAAGGCCCTTCACCGTGACATTCTCCAGCAAAGTCGCTTTCATACGACCTCATCGCCATATGGTCAGTTACGCTGATCATTCTTTTTGCTAAATGCTATACTCATAAGGAGACACACATGTCAATTACTGTTGAAGATATTCGTCGCGAAGTCAAAGAAAAAAATGTAACCTTTATTCGGTTGATGTTCTCAGATATCTTAGGGACCATGAAAAACGTTGAAATTCCAGCGACAGATGAACAGTTGGAAAAGGTTCTCTCAAACAAGGCCATGTTTGATGGATCTTCTATCGAGGGGTTTGTTCGGATTAATGAGTCTGATATGTATCTCTATCCAGACTTGGACTCTTGGACTGTTTTCCCTTGGGGAGATGAGAACGGTAGTGTCGCAGGCTTGATTTGTGATGTCTATACAACAGAAGGGGAACCTTTTGCAGGAGACCCACGTGGGAACCTCAAACGTGCCCTTCGTCACATGGAAGAAGTTGGCTTCAAATCTTTCAACCTTGGACCAGAGCCAGAGTTCTTCCTCTTTAAGCTCGATGAAAATGGGGATCCAACTCTTGAAGTGAATGACAAGGGTGGCTATTTTGACTTGGCGCCTACAGACCTTGCTGATAACACTCGCCGTGAGATCGTCAATGTCTTGACTCAAATGGGATTTGAAGTAGAAGCCAGTCACCACGAAGTGGCCGTAGGTCAGCATGAAATTGACTTTAAGTACGATGAAGTGCTTCGTGCTTGTGACAAGATTCAAATCTTTAAACTCGTTGTCAAAACCATTGCTCGCAAACATGGTTTGTATGCAACCTTTATGGCTAAACCAAAATTTGGGATCGCTGGTTCCGGGATGCACTGCAATATGTCCTTGTTTGATGCGGAAGGAAACAATGCCTTCTTTGATCCAAATGATCCAAAAGGAATGCAGTTGTCAGAAACAGCTTATCACTTCCTTGGCGGTTTGATCAAGCACGCCTACAACTATACAGCCATCATGAACCCAACAGTTAACTCCTACAAACGTTTGGTACCAGGCTATGAAGCTCCTGTTTACATCGCTTGGGCTGGCCGCAATCGTTCACCATTGGTTCGTGTACCTGCTTCACGCGGTATGGGAACACGTCTTGAGTTGCGCTCAGTAGACCCAATGGCCAACCCATATATTGCTATGGCTGTTCTTTTGGAAGTTGGTTTGCACGGGATTGAAAACAAAATCGAAGCACCAGCTCCTATCGAAGAAAACATCTACATCATGACTGCAGAAGAGCGTAAAGAAGCTGGAATCACTGACCTCCCATCTACCCTTCACAATGCTTTGAAAGCCTTGACTGAAGATGAAGTTGTTAAGGATGCTCTTGGTGAACATATCTATACCAGTTTCTTGGAAGCCAAACGGATCGAGTGGGCAAGTTATGCAACCTTTGTTTCACAATGGGAAATTGATAATTACTTAGATCTTTACTAAGCTGAGAAATATAAAATGAGCTAGGTTTGATGACCTGGCTCATTTTTCATACAAAGAAAATGGATGGGACCGACAGGCCTCATCCATTCTTTTTACTTAATTTTCTTCATCTGGTGTCAAAATCATCGGGATGATGATAGGTTCACGTTCCGTGCTTTCGTAAAGGAAAGGACGAAGGGCGTTGACAATGGCACCGTGTACGGTTTGAATATTGGCATCTTTATTCTTCAAGGCGATTCGAATAGCATTGAAGAGGATGCGTTGACTTTCACGGATCAGGTCACCGGACTCTCTCATATAGATGAAGCCACGGCTGAGGATATCTGGTCCAGCTAAAATCATTTTCGACTTGAAGTCAACTGTCGCAACAGCTAGGACAACCCCATCTTCTGATAAATCTTTGCGGTCACGAAGGACAGCCGCTCCGATTTCTCCGATGCGATTTCCGTCGACATAGATATCTTGAGCATTGAAGCTTCCCGCGATACGAGCTGAGTTAGCTGTCAGGGCAAGAACATCTCCGTTGCTCATGATGAAGATGTTATCTTTTTCTACTCCACAATCACGCGCAAGTCCAGCGTGAATCTTCTGCATGCGGTACTCACCGTGGACAGGCATGAAGTATTTGGGTTTGATCAAGCGCAACATGAGCTTTTGTTCTTGTTGGCCACCGTGTCCAGAGGTATGGATGTTGTTGATCTTCCCGTGAATGACATCGACTCCCGCTTCCGAGATGATATTGATCAATTTATTCACACTAGTTGTATTCCCAGGAATTGGACTAGATGAGAAGATAACGGTATCACCCGGTTGCAATTGCACCTGGCGGTGGGTTCCGTTAGCGATACGAGACAGTGCCGCCATAGGCTCCCCTTGGCTCCCTGTACACATAATGAGGATTTCGTTCGCCGGGTAGTCTTTGATTTCACTTGGTTCAATAATCGTTCCAGGTGGTACCTTGATATAGCCAAGCTCAATTCCGTTGACAATGGCTTTTTCCATCGAGCGTCCAAAGACAACAATCTTGCGGCCAGTTTTAACAGCGGCATCTGCAGCCTGTTGGAGACGGAAGATGTTGGATGCAAAGGAAGCAAAGATGATGCGTCCATGAATGCCTTCAATAATCTTCATAATGGATTGGCCAACGACTTTTTCAGAGTTGGTAAAGGTTGGGACTTCCGCGTTGGTTGAGTCAGAAAGCAGACAGAGGACGCCTTCCTCTCCTAGTGCAGCCATCCGGTGAAGGTCGGCCGGCTCACCAACAGGTGTGAAGTCAAATTTAAAGTCTCCCGTGCAGACGATTTTTCCTTGAGGCGTATGAAGAACGATCCCCAAAGGTTCTGGAATGGAGTGGGTTGTACGGAAGAAGGTTGCTTTAATATGCTTAAAGGTCAACTCCGTATTTTGGTTGATTTCATAGAGTTTGGCACCACGAAGGAGGCCATGCTCTTCCAATTTTCCACGAATAAGGGCTAGAGCCAAAGGTCCAGCATAGATTGGTACATTGGCTTGTTTCAAGAGGAAGGGAATTCCTCCGATATGGTCTTCGTGTCCGTGGGTAATCAAGACACCTTTGACACGGTCGATATTTTCAACGATATAGGAATAGTCAGGAATCACGTAATCGATCCCTAACAAATCATCTTCAGGGAACTTGATCCCAGCATCCACAATGATGATTTCGTCTTGGTATTCAATCCCATAGGTATTTTTACCGATTTCCCCGAGACCTCCAATGGCGAAAACACCAACTTCTTCAGGTTTTAAGGTATATGCCATGGATTAGAACTCCGTAATTTCAAATGCGCCAGACTCTTTTTCATATTCTAGGTGTTGGTCTGACAAGAGAGTGATAAATTCGATATTGTAAGATGTATTTTCTTCAACAAGGCGACGAGCTTCAATGCGTCCTTCTAACTCATTCTTCGCATCAATATCGAGATAGAGGGCATGAGTCGTTTCACGACGAGGGTTGCGTTCTTTTGTTTCTTGGTAGAAAACTTTGTAAATCATTTCGTTTCGGTTCCTTTCACATGTTCGGACGGTAGCAGAAAAGAAACAGCTAGTAGCTAGCTGAGACACCTATTCTTGCTTTCTTTTGTCCTGATTCGATACAATTATTATCCATTATACCATAAATAGGCTCTAAGGAAAAGATGCAAGCGGGTTCTGAGAGCAGAAGGAAGCGCTTTTTTAGAAGGGATAGAGAGCAGTTGATTTCACAGTCTGGGGGTGCTTCCTCTACCGTTTGGCGTCTATTTGTAGTATAATATGAAGCAGACAACGAGGAGAAAAACATGATAGTATTAGCATTTGACACCTCCAGTAAGGCCCTATCCGTTGCCCTTTTGGAGGAAGAAAACCGATTAGCAGAGTTGACACTGACGATCAAGAAAAACCACAGCATTACCTTGATGCCTACCATTGAATTTTTGATGGCCAGCATTGATTGGAAACCGACGGATTTGGACCGTATCGTAGTAGCAGAAGGGCCTGGATCTTATACTGGCTTACGGATCGCGGTAGCAACGGCTAAAACCCTAGCTCAAACGCTAAAGATTGACTTAGTAGGGGTGTCGAGCTTACTAGCCTTGGTACCAGAAGAGATAGAAGGTCTGGCCATTCCAGTCATGGATGCGCGCCGTAACCATGTCTATGCGGGCTTTTACCAAGAGGATCAGCTGGTCTACCCGGAGGGGCATCTTTCTTTTGAAGACGTATTAGAAAGAGCAAAGGGAGCTGAAAAGGTGACCTTCCTTGGGGAAGTCGAAGCCTTTCGTGAGCAGATACAAGAAGCCTTGCCAAATGCTCAGATGGTAGAAACCCTACCGGATGCGGTACGGATCGGTCGACTAGGACTTACAAAAGAAGCTGTCTCCGTTCATGGCTTTGTGCCCAACTACCTCAAGCGGGTAGAAGCTGAGGAAAACTGGCTCAAGGACCATCAAGAGTCCGGTCAGTCCTACATCAAACGCCTATGATCCGTATCGAGAAGGATGCGGGGCGATTAGACTTAGCCCCTCAGTTGGTAGAAATCTTAGACGATGTCTATGGACAAAGTCCTTGGACCTTGGAGCAAGTCCTAGCGGATATCGGTCAACCTCAAAATTGGTATGCCTTGGCCTATAGTGGGGAAGTATTGGTCGGCTTCTTGGCCATGCAAGAAAATCTTTACGAGCTAGAGGTCGTCCAAATTGCTGTTCGAAAAGAGTGGCAAGGGCGCGGGATTGCTGGTCAGCTACTAGAAACGGTTCCTCAGGAGAAAGAGGTCTTTTTAGAGGTGAGAGAAGGAAATAGTCCAGCTCGGACTCTCTATCAGAAACAAGGATTTAAAGAAATTGGTTGCCGGAAAGGGTATTATCATGCACCTACCGAAGACGCCATTATGATGAAAAGGGAAGCAAATGAAGGATAGATATATTTTGGCATTTGAAACATCTTGTGATGAGACCAGTGTCGCCGTCTTAAAGAACGATACAGAGCTCTTGTCCAATGTCATTGCCAGCCAAATTGAAAGCCATAAACGCTTCGGGGGAGTAGTTCCAGAAGTTGCCAGTCGGCACCATGTCGAAGTCATTACGGCCTGTATTGAGGAAGCGCTAGAAGAAGCGGGAATTACAGAAGAAGAAGTCACAGCGGTTGCGGTAACTTACGGACCAGGTCTGGTTGGAGCTCTTTTGGTCGGTCTTGCTGCAGCCAAGGCCTTTGCATGGGCCCATGAGATTCCTTTGATTCCTGTCAATCATATGGCTGGCCACTTGATGGCTGCTCAAAGCGTTGAGCCTTTAGAATTTCCGCTCTTGGCCTTGCTGGTCAGCGGAGGACACACCGAGTTGGTCTATGTCTCGGAGGCGGGTGATTATAAGATCGTTGGGGAAACACGTGATGATGCGGTGGGTGAGGCCTATGATAAGGTCGGTCGCGTCATGGGCTTGACCTATCCAGCCGGTCGTGAGATTGACGAGTTGGCACATAAGGGTCAGGATATCTACGATTTTCCTCGCGCCATGATCAAGGAAGACAATCTGGAGTTCTCATTCTCAGGGCTCAAATCAGCCTTTATCAATCTCCACCACAATGCCGAGCAAAAAGGCGAGAGTCTGTCCAAGGAAGACCTATCGGCTTCCCTCCAAGCAGCGGTGATGGATATCTTGATGGCCAAGACCAAAAAAGCCCTAGAAAAATACCCTGTTAAGACCCTGGTGGTGGCGGGAGGAGTCGCGGCCAATCAAGGTCTCCGTGAACGCCTGGCTTCTGAGATCACAGATGTTAAGGTCATCATTCCTCCTCTGCGCCTCTGCGGGGACAATGCGGGGATGATTGCCTATGCCAGTGTCAGCGAATGGAATAAGGGAAATTTTGCTAGATTAGACCTCAATGCTAAGCCTAGCCTTGCTTTTGATCCGATAGAAGAGAACTTAGATTAGTTAAAAAACGAACATAAACGACGGGAGGACGATTCCCGTCCCTTTTTTGTTATAATAGAGAGCATCAAAAAAGAAAGGAAGAAAGAGTGGAAAAGAATTTTCAGCAGGGGGTCAGGGATGCCCTTCCGACAGCCTTGGGTTATATCAGTATTGGCTTGGCCTGTGGTGTGGTGGCGTCTCCCTATCTCTCCCCTTTAGAAATGGGCTTGATGAGTCTCTTGGTTTACGCGGGGGCTTCTCAGTTTGCTATGATATCTTTGATTGCCGTTCATTCGTCCCTTATGAATATTGCCTTAACCGTCTTTTTCATCAATTTGCGCAATATGCTTATGAGTCTGCATACCTCCCCTGATTTCAAGGAGGCTAGCCTGGTCCATAATATTGGAATTGGTAGTTTGTTGACAGATGAGAGTTACGGGGTTTATTTGAGTGAAAAATTGAAAAGTGACCGGATCACTGTTCCCTGGATGCATGGCAATAATGTGGTCGGTTATCTAGCTTGGGGCTCCTCAACTATTTTGGGGACAGCGCTGGGTTCCCTCTTGCCCAATCCTAGTGCCTTCGGCCTGGACTTCGCCTTAGTTGCTATGTTTATTGGGATTTTTGCAGGTCAGTTTCAAGGCATGCGTTTGACTGAGAAGATGGCTACCATGCTCCTTGTTTTAGGTGCAGTGGCCCTTAGCTTTTTCCTCTTGACCTTCTTTTTGACCCAATCCTTGGCCGTTTTAGTGGCTACTTTAACAGGCTGTTTCGTGGGGGTGATGTGCGATGCGCGTGAATAGTTGGATTTTCTTGGTTATTTTGACGTCCGCAGTGGTCACCTGGATTCCACGCATTCTGCCCTTCGTTTTGGTCAAATACCGGGGGCTGCCAGATCCAGTTCTGCGTTTTCTAAAGTACCTTCCCATTGCCATCATTTTTGCCCTAATCCTTTCCAGTCTGATAGAGGGGAAAGTAGGCCAGCTTCCTCAAGTTCGGTGGGTGGATCTGGTCGCAACCATTCCGACCATGATAGTAGCCTTTCGCTACAAAAACCTAATGGGTACGGTTCTATTTGGGATTGTCTTGGTTGCCCTCTTACGTTTGCTTGTCACCTGAATCTCCTGAATTTTTAGATAGATTACTGTTTATTACGAATATTACAAAAATATTTCAAAAATACTTGACATTGAGTAATATTGTAATATAATAGTTTTTATCAAATGAAGTGAGGGATCATCATGATGAAAAAATGGACAAGTTTAGCACTTTTAGGATTAACTTCTGCAAGCCTACTCGTAGCTTGTGGTTCAAAAAAAGAAGAGAACAAATCTTCTGCCAAAGAAGCACAAACGACGGTGAAGTCTAGTCAGAAAAAAGCAAAGGCTGCTTCTGGTAAGAAAGAGACAAAAGCTACTGAAACGGATGCGCAAGAAGGGGCACAAGCTGCTTCTCAAGATGCAGGAAACTCAGGTCAAACCAATGCAGGATCTGGTGCAGCAAGCACTAACAAGGCCACAGATTCGTCTCAAATGGTGCCAGAAGAGCTGGTAGGGACTTGGACAGGAACAACTGAAATTGCCAAAGATGTTCAAATGACCGTGGCTGCAGACGGTACGGTCACTACAACAGCGAACTTTTATCAAGCTGATTTGAATCCTGTTCGTACTGCAACAACGAAAGCCAAGGCAGTTCAAGCATCTGGTAATGTCTATTACTGGGAAACAGACGAACCTGGCGCTTTTGATGCCCTTCTTCCAGGGATTGCTGGACTTGGGGGAGCCAATATGAAGGTAAAACCCGGCTTCATCTTAGAAGAGGGCCATTATACACCGATTGTATTTGTAACAGGGCTTAATGAAGACTTTGATTATAACAAATACAATGATTTCCGTGTTTCCCTTACAAAATAAAGAAAAATCCACGAATCCCTAAGGAGTCGTGGATTTTGTTTTAGATAAATTGTGTAATAAAGACAATGAGGATGACGATTGGGATCACAAAGCGAAGCAAGAAAACCCAGAGCTTGAAGAAGAAGTGCTTGGTTTTCTCTTCTCCCACCTTTAGTTCTTCTTGGGCTAGGACTTGATCAAAGATATAGCCTGTAAATAGGGAGAGGCAGAGAGCTCCAAAAGGCATGAGGAGGTTGGAAACCAAAAAGTCCATGCAATCAAAGAAGGATTTTCCAAAGAGGGTCCACTTGGATAGTACTCCATAGGAAAGGGCAGATGGGATCCCAAATACAAAGGTCAGAAGACCAATGATTTGGCTCCATTTAGCCCGCTTTTTGTTGTTTTGGTTGGTGACGTTCCCGACATTAATCTCTAACATGACGACGGATGAGGTAATAGTCGCAAAGAGGAAGAGAAGAAGGAAAAGCAGGTAGAAGAGAGTTCCAAAAGGCATCTTATCAAAGACTTGTGGAAGGACTACAAAGAGGAGTCCCGGTCCACTAGTAGAAGGGATTTGAAAGGCTGACATAGCTGGGAAGATCGCCAAGCCCGCCATGATGGAAACGGCGATATTCATGAAGACGACGGAAATCCCGGATTGGACCAGGTCAGTGTCCTTGTCCAAATAGGAAGCATAGGTCAACATGGCCGTCACCCCTAGGGAGAGGGCGAAAAACGATTGGCCCAAAGCATAGAGCAGACCTTGGCTAGTCATCTTGGAGAAGTCTGGCTTGAGGAAATAGCTGACTCCCTCCCAAGCGCCAGGTAAGGTCAAGGAACGACCAATCATGACTAAGAAGATAATGAAGAGAAGTGGCATCATGAATTTTGAGGCCTTTTCAATCCCTTGCTCGACCCCCTTGGACACAATCAAGACATTGAGGAGGATGAAGATGGCCTGGGCTCCAAGAGCCAACCAGGGATTTGAAATAATCTCTCCAAAGAGCTGGGTATAGTCACTAACTGAGAGAAGTTGGAATAACTCTCCCAAGGCGACTCCTAGATAAATCAGGATCCAGCCACCGATAACACTATAGAAGGAGAGGAGGATGAACAGGGCAAAGGCACCGATCCAACCAATCCCATCATAAAGGCGACGACCACCGAGCTTTCCAAAGGTCTTAATAGCAGAAACACCAGCTGCACGTCCTAGAGTAAATTCAGCTAGTAAGAGTGGGAAACCGATAAGTAGAGTTGCTATCAAAAAAACAAGAAGGAAACTTCCGCCCCCGTTAGCGGCGGTCATATAGGGGAACTTCCAAACAGCCCCAAGCCCAATTGCAGAACCTGCAGAGGCTAGGATAAAGCCAATTTTGGAACCCCATTGAGATTTTTCCATATGGATTCTCCATTTCTAATTCAAATATAGGAAGAAAGCAAAGGCCAGCAAAGGCTCTTTCATAGACAAAAGAAAAAGGCTATTTAGTACGAACTAAATAGCCATAAAAACGCAAAGTGACATCTCTAAGAAGACGACTCTTATGTTTGTTGCTGGATTTGTTCTAAAAATAATCCTAACATCTTTTGAAAAAGCTGTCAATAGTGGAGACTTCCGGCCACCCAACCAGTACAGAGGGCAGAAGTAATGTTAAATCCTCCTGTATGGGCATTGATATCTAGGACCTCCCCAGCAAAATGAAGACCAGGGACCAATTTACTTTCTAAGGTCTTGGGATTGATTTCCTTGAGGCTGACACCTCCCTTAGTCACAAAGGATTTGGCCAAGGACATCTTCCCTGTTACAGGGATTGGGAGTTCCTTTACTTTCGCTAGTACGGCATCGATTTCTTTAGGAGAGAGTTGCTTCACCTTTTCGGGAAAATCCTGGGCAAAGAATTCCGCCAGGCGTTCTGGCAGATAGGCCTTCAGAACATTCTTTAAGGACTTCTCACGATTTTCCTCTAGGATTGCAGTGAGTTCTTCCTTAGAATAGTGAGGGAGACTATCCAGTGTCAGGATCTCTCCCCCCTTGACAAAGCTTGACATGCGAAGGGCGGCCGGGCCAGACAGGCCAAAGTGGGTAAAGAGGAGGTCATGGGTAATGTGGTGTTTGCCATAGTGGAGGGTCACATCGTCTAAGGAAATCCCTTGAAGGGCCTTGTGGGGGAAATCTGTCAGGAGGGGGCTTTCAGCAGCTTCTAGTTCCGTGATAGTGTGCTGGAAGTGACGGGCGATATCGTGGCCAAAGCCGGTAGAGCCCGTCGAAGGGTAAGATTTCCCACCGGTTGTCACAATCAAGCGATCTGCCGTCCAGGTTTCATCTTTGGATTTGATGACGAATTGTCCATCGATTTTCTTCACAGAGGTTACCTCTACTTGGCAGCGGACTTGACCGCCAAGCTCGGCAATCTTATCTGTCAGAGCTTGAATAATCGTTTGGGAACGATCTGAAGCTGGAAAGACACGACCATGGTCTTCGACCTTGAGTTTGACCCCGTTTTCTGTGAAGAAGCGGATGATATCATGATTGTCAAATTGAGAAAAGACACTGTATAGGAAACGTCCGTTTCCTGGAATGCCTGCTAGGAGATCGTCCAGGCTTCCATTGTTGGTCACATTGCACCGACCTCCACCAGTCCCAGCTAGTTTTTTCCCTAGTTTGCGGTTCTTTTCCAAGAGGAGGGTTGCTTGCCCGTAGAAGGCGCTGGAGATGGTGGCCATCATACCAGCAGGTCCTCCTCCAATGACAATGGTATCGTAGTGGTTCATAAGGTCTCCTTTTTCTTGTCTCGTTTTATTTCCAGTTCATTGTAACATAAAAAATGGACCCTGTCCCCAGGCTCCACTTTTTATGAGTTAATTGTCTTCGTCTGGATTTTGACGGAGGTGGATGGAATAACGCTTAGGTGGGTAAATACCGATTTCAGGACCCCAGCGTGGGAAGAGCTGATTGGTTTTCTTCCCAGCAGCGTACTTGGCTTCTGCCGCCATTTCCCAGAGTTCCTCGTAGAGATCACCGAGCAAGAAGTCGAGCTCTTGATAATAGAGGTCTGGCTTTCCGTAGTCACTAAGGCTTAGTTCCATCAAACCATAGACTTGTAGCTTATGGTCCATAAGTCTACGTCCGTCCACCTTGTTAGAGTGGACAATGATGCGTCCGAAGGGATCATTTCTTCGGATGCGTTCGAGCTCTTTGTAGGCGTTGATTCCAGAATTTCCTTGACAGGAGAAGAAGTAGATGTTTTTCAAGTCATAGTCGATATAGGAGATATTTCCATTATAGACCAGCTTGACTGGTAGATTACGAACCCGTTTTTTCTCTAGATAGTTGTTAATATGTTCGACCAACATCTTAGAGGGATAATTGTATTCAATGACATAGATCATAGTTTCTTTCCTTTGCTATTGAGTAAATAACTGAGCTATCTTTCAGTTACGAATAGTATACAAGCTTTTGAAGTCAGATAGGGGGAAAAATCTATTTGGTTCATTTTTGAAGCTATTTGGTTCATTTTGGAGGAGAAAAGGAGAAAAAGTTACTAAAGGAATACGAAGAAAATGGGGAAGTGGGGACGAAGAAGGGTATCTTATTTTGAAAATGCAAAGAAAATTTACCGAAGTCTTTCATTTGTGCTATAATCAAGGGGAAGTGACGTCATGGAAAGAAGGGTATCATGAGTTTAGAACAGTTAGAGCGGAAATCGCTCCAAGAAATCAATCAATCCGTCAAGGTTCCCAAGGGAACTTCTTTTTGGAAGACCTTGTTATTGTTTTCAGGTCCGGGGAGCCTAGTAGCAGTGGGCTACATGGATCCTGGGAACTGGATCACCAGCGTTGTTGGAGGGGCTCACTATCGCTACTTGCTCTTGTCGGTGGTTCTCTTGTCTTCCTTGATTGCCATGCAATTGCAACAGATGGCTGGGAAACTAGGGATTGTCCATCGGAAAGATTTGGCCCAGACAACTGCGACACATTTGCCCAAGTGGCTCCGCTATATTCTTTGGATAGTGATTGAATTAGCCTTGATGGCGACAGATTTAGCAGAAGTCATTGGTTCCGGGATTGCACTCCATTTGCTGTTCGGATGGCCCTTGCTCTTTTCTATTTTGGTCACCATCCTGGATGTCTTCCTCCTCCTCGGACTTATGCACTTAGGTTTTCGTAAGATTGAGGCTATTGTCTCCACCTTGATTTTGACCATTCTGGGGATTTTTATCTATCTTGTGGTCCTATCAAAACCAGATATAGGTGGCATTTTTGCTGGCTTTCTTCCTCAGAAGGAAATCGTAGGTATCGGTCTTCCTAAGGGATCACAAGCCTTGACGCTGGCCTTGGGGATTATTGGTGCAACCGTCATGCCTCATAATCTCTATTTGCATTCCTCCATTTCACAGACACGCAAGGTCGATTATGAGGATCCTGCAGATGTTCGTCGGGCTGTGCGCTTCATGACCTGGGACTCCAATATTGAATTAACCCTGGCTTTTGTTGTCAACTCTCTCTTGCTGATTCTCGGAGCGGCCCTCTTTTTTGGACATGCAGAAGAAATTGGAGCCTTCTCTAGTATGTATGATGCCTTGCAAAACAATGCCATTGCAGGAGCTATTGCAAGTCCTTTTCTGTCCACTTTGTTTGCTGTTGCTTTGTTAGCAAGTGGTCAGAATTCAACAATTACAGGAACTCTAACAGGACAAATTGTCATGGAAGGTTTCCTTAGATTCCGCCTTCCTCAATGGCTTGTCCGCCTCTTTACACGGATGTTGGCCCTCACTCCTGTCCTGATTGTCGCCTTTCTCTTTGGAGACCAGGAAAGTGTTCTAGATGATTTGTTGGTCTATTCTCAAGTCTTCTTGTCTCTGGCTCTACCATTTTCAATTTTTCCCTTGGTTTACTTTACCTCCAATAAAAAAATCATGGGAGAATTTGTCAATGCAAAATGGAATACCTACTTAGCTTACGGAGTAGCGACTCTTCTGACTCTGTTAAACGTCCAACTCATTGTGACGACGCTCTTTAAATAAAAAATCAGCTTTGTCGGACGGGGAAAACATGCTATAATAGGAGGGAAGTTCCCATCTAGCTAGAAAATGGGCAGAAGTGGGAAGTAAAAACTTAACAAGAGGTCCTAACCCCTTGATACGAAAGGAATGTAGAAAATCTTATGATGAATATGCAAGACTTGATTTAAGATTCTTAAAGTCTTGTTATTTATCAA
>NZ_JAPJPF010000017.1 GCF_030825805.1 Streptococcus sp. | reverse complement strand
TGAATTTCTTTCATTTTTTTCATTAAATGATTCTGTTTTAAAGTAAAGATCTTATCTTCTAAAGTTGTCATGATACTATTTCCTATGTTGTACGGTTACATTATCTTTGTAGGACTTCCAAGAAAATGCACCATTCCCATTATTTCTTTTTTGAATAAGAATTCTATCCATTTTGGCAGTAGCTACATGCCAGTGTGGACAAGGAAGTTTTGCAATCGGAAGGGTTGGTGTGCGGTATCCCGAATTGGTCGTAGTGGAAGTAGTGGGCTTGTTGGCGGCTTGCTTCTGTTGGGGATGGGGTCGTCTGAAAGCTGGGTGAGTGAGGGTTTAGGGGTTCATAAAACCTTAATGTATGCGTTAGGAGGAGGCTATTTCTATTTACGCTTGTTTTAAATATCCTCCTTTTTTAATATAAATACCCTAAAAATTTCATGGCCAAAACCGTCATCAAATTTAGAGTAAACAATGTTAAAAATGTCTTTATAATTAAAATCAGATGAATATTCATGTAACCATGAGAAATTTTCTAAATTTAAGACTGGATAATTTTTAAATGTATTTTCATATTTCGATCTATAAATACAGATGTTAGGTATATAAAAACTATATAGATTATGTAATTCAAAACTTATATCCGGGTATGTTATACATATTGATAAATCGTTATCTATCAAAATATCTTTTGCCATTAAATTTATATTATTAATGTAAAATATCGCAGTATTTAAAAAGAACAAATTCAACTGTTTTGGGGATAGCATTTTCAAAAATGGTTTTTCTCTTCCAGTTCTAGTAATCAAAGGAATTTCCTCAAATTCAACAGGATGCTTAAGTAATTTAATTATTTCATCATACTGATATGATTTTTCAGTTTTTGCTAACTTTGTTAATAGTTTTAAGTATTCCATTATGTTTTCCATCCTTGGCAAAATAAGAAATCTCTATCATCTTTGGAGAATGGGAGGATTCTTCGATGCTTATCGTGAATAGTTCCATCTAGATTTAGTGCCGCATCATTATAAACTCGATTATCCTTTTTCAGACGACCCCATGCGGTGTATTCGCCGTACTACAACAGATTGCCGTTTATGTCGGTTTTCTCACGCGGTATACCGACTTGATCGGAGTGGAAGTAGTGGGTTTTCTGGCAGCTCCCGCTTAAATCATGCGGGAATGACATTCCTGAAACTTCTCCATCTTTCAGAGAACCTTTGCCTATCCTTCTGTCCAAGGCGTCGTAGGTATAGGCCCAAGTCTCTTTGCTGCCGTCTTTTTTAAAGATTTGGGCTTTAACCAATTTGTTGAGGTTCGTCTCAATCTACAGCTTGCTAATTATTGATAATAGATTTTTTAGCTATATGTATTAGATCTTTATAATTCTCCATAAAAGGTTCTTCTAATGTGGATTCTAATAAGCATTCTAAGTCATATAGTATTTTTTGCTCAGCTTCATCAATAATTTCATTATTTTCAACGAACTTAACAAGCCATTCAAAAAAAACTAAGGCTTCATGGTTGTTTAATTTAATAATATAGTCGTTAGACTCTTTTTTAATTTCCATAATATAATAATGCTCCTCGAGAAACTACATATTGTAACTGACTGGTAACGAGATTGTTAAAGAACCCATATTTCAGACGACCTTAAAGAGGATAGTGAGGTCGTCTGAAAAACAGAAGCTACGTGCGTACCGCGCACACTTACGTCGGGATTGGAGGTTTCGTACGGGCTACGACTTGCTTTGAAATCTGTTTTTGAACGTAATGAACTTTTCATATGAATTCAATTGCTCAGCAGAATAATTTTCCATAATTTCTGTATTATCACTATCTGCAATAGAAACAAAAAATATTGCATTTTTTGTTTTTTCCTTATCTACACTTGTTATCGCTTTTTTAAATCCTTCTATAATTGAGTCATATACTTCCGCCTGATATTGCTCAAAATTATTTTCTGTTATTGATGCATTTGCATCATTAAGAATATTTTGAATCTCATTATTGAATATACTATCTATTTTCTCAGGAACCTCTCCAAGCCCTATTGCAAATTGAGGGTAATACCATTTAATAAAAGGATGTTCTTCTTTTGGGTAGTTTAGTCTTTCTATTTCGTAGTGAGAAATAGTGTTAGCAGCCCAACCTAGATATGAGCAATAGTCATCAATATATAATGAGTAAGCAAAAACATCATTAGAATTATTTCTCTCTAATACATAGTTAAATGTCTCTGTAACTCCTTTATATACATTCTGAATTAAATCTTGAATTATAGAATTACTTAAAATATTCATTTTGATTTTCCTTTCATTGAAATTTTGATATCAATCATTCTCTATTAACATTAATGTTTTTAACATCATAGTTTAATGGGATATTATATTTATTTGCTATGCCTCTTGAACGAATAAATGCTGCGTTCATACTAGGAGAGTGTTCAAATGATCCTTTAAAAATAATATGGTGGCAATGCACATTGATAATATGAGATTTCTGAGTTACTCCATGATTTTTTGGAATATTCATCTAGTACAATCTTAAAGGATCTATCCAATTATTTGCATTAGGTGTTAGATGATATAGGTTATCTCCACCCAACAACCCAAGCGGTATATTCGTCGTATCACAGGAGATTACCATGAATGTCGGTCATCTCTCTTGAGATGCCGATTTGGTGGCAGTGGAAGTAGTGGGTTTGTTGGCGACTTTATCTGTCTTCGGTTGTTCAATCGCGAACTTGTGCTAAAGGCTCATAGGAGTCTGGGTCGGTGTAGATAGAGGTGTAGTTGCCGTCCCAAACGACCTTCACGCTGACTAGTGATGAGATTTTTAAAGAACGAATATTTCAGACGGCCTCAAAAGCGATATTGAGGCCGTCTGAAAATATAAAATTACTTGTTCGCACCACGAATTTTTTTCAAGCCATTCTCCAAAATAGTAACTTTCTCGGGAGGAGTCCCCCTATCCAAAGCATCCCACCAATTATTTACTGGTTTAACAAATAATTGGAATCCTTCCTCAGTTACATTAGATTTTCTAATAACGATATTTTCTTTAATAGAACCGTCCTCATTAAAAGGATCAATATCAACAAGTAAACCATTCTTTTTAAGAAATGTCATAAGTGCAATAGACATTCTGATAATATCTTCACGATAGTCTTCATCAGAGTTTGCCTCCCAAAATGTCCGAAAATTAAATAATGTCATATCCATGATAATCTCCTATGATAATCGGATAATTTCAAATAATTATTCTTCTTCTAAGACCATACGATTAAAACAGTCATACAAATCTTCTCCGACTAAATACATATTTTGCATCTTTACTTCTTCAGGCATTTGTACACCAAATTCATCCAAATAATCTTCTTCATCCCATTCGTTTTCATGGTACCAATAAAAAATTTTTCCTATTTTTTCCCCTTTTATACAAAGACATATCCTATCTCCGTAGTTATTCTCAGCAATAGGTAAAAAATTTGTAGGAATCCTATTTTCCATTTTTTTTATAGCTCCGCTCAATGAATAGCCAGTTTGATACGATTCCCCTTCTCCATAGAAACAACCAAATTCCCCTTTCTTTATTACAACATTTTCTATCGGTGAATCAGGGGGATAACAATAGCTTGGTAGCCCATTGTCATACATGGTTAATTTATAAAATACTTCATTTAGATATGTCTCTCCTCCAAAACACGTCAAATAATCTAAATAATCAGAAAATTCTTTTCTATCAATATCTAGAAATTTTGACATTATTTCTCGTGATAAAGGAGCGAAAGGCTTTGCTCCGACCCTTACAACTCCACCCATTTTTTCTATTAAAGTTTGCATTCTTGTACTCATAATGTTTACTCCAGTTAAAGTTTATGGACATGTTCTTCCGATTTTCTTCTTATTACGCATGACACTTGCAGGACCAGTATGCCTAATGACACTATGTAAATCTCTCAGTATTATTTGCGCCGTATTTCTACTATAATGATGCAAAATCAGATTATTTCATGGAGCGCAATATATAAGGTTGTCTGAAATACAAAACAGTATGCGTGCGTACCGCACATTCCCTGCGTCAGGATTGGAGGTTTTGTGTAGGCTGCGGCTTACTCTACATCGGAATTAGAAGTTTCATTGGCTACAGTTCGATTAAACCTCGATAAAACATTCAAAAAAATCAAAGTGATTTTTATCGAATGCAATTAATAACTTACCTTCAGGAATTTTTTTCCCTGTCATACCTCCTATGCAAATTCCGAGATTCTTAAAAAGAATATATTTTTTTCCTTCGATAAATTCTGAATCGATGGCTTTAAGAATTTCGATTGAATTTTTAAATATTTCAATATCTCCTAATATGGGATTAGAATCTTTTAAGCAATACCCATAAACCAATTTATTGTTTTCATAAACTAACTCACAAGCATTTCTATATTCCACCTTATTATTCATAATATTATCTTCAACCATTCTTGCTGGTTTTCCATATTTTTCTTGTATTTCCTCAAGAGAAGTACCAAATACAAAATCACCAATTGATTCATATGGCTTAATTAAGTAGGTCATATTAACCCTTTCCAATATATTTACATTAATAAAACTAGGAACATTTACCAATAATTCTAGGCAATCTTGCTGCCTATTTCCTAGAAATTAATCCCTGCCGTTTAGTTGTCGTAGGTGTATTCGATGCCGTTGTATTCTTTGAGGCGGTTGCAGCTGGTAAGGTTGTCGCCCTTCCCTTCGGCTGCTTTGTCGGAAAGGATGTTGTGGGCGGGGTCGAAGGCGAAGGTTTCGCTGCAACCGGTTTGACTGTTGCGAGCTTTCTGAATGAGTCCGATTTTGTCATAAACGTAATGGAGGACGTCGCTTCTTTGATCAGTGCTTTGAATCAGGTTGCCATGTCCATTTGGCTCCGTATTTTTCAAGTAAATCAAAGCTAGCTTGAGGTCCCATGCTACCAGCCTTGTAGTCATGAAGGGGAGCACCGTTTTCAGCCCAAAGCTTCTCAATACGGTCAATCAATTTCCATGATGCACTCACTTCATCCCAGTGGCTAAAGTTTGTTGAGTTGTTATTTAAAACATCGTAGATCAATTTTTCATATGGATCTGGTGAAGCACCTGTAGCAGTCGCATCTGTTCGATAGTCAAGAGAACTTGGCGCAAGGCTAAACTCTTCCCCTACCTTTTTACCATTAAGACTGAGAGAGAATCCTTCAGTCGGTTGGATATAGATGGTAAGCACATTCGGTGCTAGGGGTTCTCCAAAAATGGAATCCATTTGTTTGAAGACAATGTTCACGTGAGTTCCTTTTTCAGTTAGGCGTTTACCTGTACGGAAGAAGAAAGGTACATCACGGAAGCGGTCAGTATCTACAAAGAAGGCACCTGAAGCAAAGGTTTCTGTCATAGATTCAGGGTTCACATTTGGTTCGCTGCGGTAAGAAATGTATTTCATACCATCAACTTTACCAGAACGATATTGACCGCGGATAAAGTGTTCTTTTAGTTCTTCATCAGTTGGATGGTAAAGGTTCTTGAAGACCTTGGTTTTCTCCGCACGAATGTCATCCTTTGTAAAGCTTGCTGGCTTGTCCATAGCAAGGAGTGACAGAAGTTGGAGGGTATGGTTTTGAACCATGTCACGAAGAGCACCTGATTCATCATAGTAGCCACCACGCTCTTCAACACCTAGACGTTCTGCAAAGGTGATCTGAACATTATCGATATGCTCACGATTCCAAACATTTTCAAAAATCATATTGGCAAAGCGAATAGCAAAGATGCTTTGAATCATTTCCTTACCAAGATAATGGTCGATACGGAAAATTTGTTCTTCGTCAAATGTTGCTAGGAGTTCTTCATTTAGTTTGCTTGCAGTAGCATAGTCTGTACCAAAAGGTTTCTCAACAATCAAACGTTCAAAGCCTTTACCATCAACGATTTGCTCTGACTTGAGGTGTTTGGCAATGGTACCAAAAAATTGTGGTGCCATTGAGAGGAAGAAGAGCTTGTTGTGGTCAGCTTGATATTTTTCGTTTAACTCAGCCTGAAGCTTGCGTAATTCGATATAATGTTCGGTATCATTAACGTCGTGGCTTTGATAGTAAAAATGACTAGCAAACGCTTGAGCCTCTTCTGCGCTATCTGCCAAGTCTAAAATGGATTCGACTACAACAGACTCAAAATATTCCTTACTCCAAGGTCTACGAGCAGTTCCAATAACAGCAAAATGATCAGACAAATTACCTGATTTGTAAAGTCTAAAAAGTGAAGGGTAAAGCTTGCGTTTAGCCAAATCTCCACTAGCACCGAAAATTGTAATAATAACTTTTGATGACATGTTCATACCTATTTTCTAACTTGATAAACCATATTTTACCATAAAATTCAGAAAATTTCCCTTTGAATGTAAAAGGATTCTGACTTTAAAATAGGAAAGAAAAGGAGAAGAAAGCACAAAAAAAGGTTGGACCAAAAGGTCACAACCTAGAGAGTTTTAACAGCCTTTAGAAGACCCGATAGACATAAGGATTAGTAGGTTTTTCTACTGAGTGGGCTTCTTTTATATCTAAGACAGGAAGACTTTGGCCAAGTTGTTTATGGTATTGGATCTTTAGAGTTCCAGTAGCTTGGACCCAAGTATTATCGTCATAGGTTTGGGAGGCTCCTTTGGTTAAGAGACCATAGACTCCTGAGTCGGCGATACAGTGGATAATCCCAAAACGGAAAAGGAACTGGCTACCCGGATCCTGAGGGTCCTTATAAATAAAGCCGGTTAGGGTAAAGGTTTTTCCAGCAAATTCATCTGGATAGTCATAGATCACTTCCATGACTTCCATATAGTTTTCTGTCGTGATCTGGATATGATCTTGTTTGAGGTACTTCTTAGCTGCAGCTCTCATCTCGGATTCATAAGCAGACTTGGTAAAATAACTGCTAGTGTCAGGCTTGAGGTATTGGTTGGTTGTTCCTTCGTCGTTTTGAATATCCTTTGAAGAGCCAGCCGCGATGGGAAAATGATAGCCCTTGGCTGAAACCGTTTGGGAATCCAAGGTCACAGTCGGGAAGCCGATCCCTACAATCAAGGGAATCAGGAGCAGAAGAATACTCATGACTTTGGCTTTTTTACTGGCAAGGTGACTATGAACGGGCAGATTCTTCATCCAAATATAGAGCTGGACGACAGCCAAGAGGAAGGAAAGAATCATAGAGATATAGGCTAAATAGGAATAGTGCATATTGATGTATTGGTTGAGCTTACCAGAAAGCTGCAAATACATCGTAATTTCGAAATACCCTGCTAAAATGAGAAATCGAATCATAGGACCACCCCCACAAACCAAGCATAAACCAAGACAACGAGACTGACGATGCTAATGAATTGGACAATAAAGCGATTGGTCAGATAATTCTTCATCATCAAGAGGTTCTTGACGTCCAGCATAGGTCCGATAACCAGAAAGGCTAAAACGGGAGCTAAGCCAAAACTCGAGAGAAGGGAAGAGCCGATAAAGGCGTCCGCCTCACTACACAAGGAGAGGAGGAAGGAGAGAAGCATAAGGAGGAGAATGGCTAGGAGTGGCGTCGCTGAAATAGAAGTTAGCACGCGAGTTGGCACATAAACCTGAACCACACTGGCAAATAAACAACCGAAGACCAGATAGCGTCCAGTGTCGAAAAACTCGTCAATGGCCTGCACAAACACTTGGAAGAAGCGTTGACCGGCAGATAGTTTTGAAAAGTCATGAATATGGACTTCCTTGCGGTTGGCCCGTTGAATAGAAGCTGTTTGGAAAAATCCTAGGAAAATCCCCAGAACAGTCGCTACCAGGATAGAGCCGATCGCTCGTAAGAGAGCCATTTGAATAGAATTGCCAAAGGCAGAATAAGTGGCAAAGAGGACAATGGGGTTAATAACCGGGGCTGTCACTAGAAAGGGCACAGCTGTATAGCTGGGCACCTTCTTCTCTAAAAAACGATTGATAATGGGGACGATGCCACACTCACAGGAAGGGAAAATAAAGCCAATCAAGGTCCCAAATAGAATTCTCCCCCATTTATTTTGGGGAAGGGCTCGGTAGATTTTTTCAGGGGTGATGTAGACATCAATCGCCCCTGAAATGATACTTCCAATTAAAACAAAGGGAAGGGCTTCAATCATAATCGAAAGAAAAATCGCTCCAGCCTGAAGGACACTGGTTGGCAACTGTTGGAAGAAACTCATTTGTTAGAATCCTTCTGCTCTTTTTCCCCTGTTGTTTCATTCTTCTTGTCATCTGGTAAAGTGACTTGAGGGGGATCTGGTAAGACAGCAAATTCCTCAAAGAGTTTGTCTAAATCGTCTGTTTTTGAAAATTTAATCGCCATGATAGGTCTCCTTTTCTTTTTTTCTCATTATATCAAATTCTCATAAAATAGGGGAAAATCAAGTCTAAAAGTAAGATGAAAAAGCAGTATAGAAGGCCTTCTATGGTATAATAGAAGCTATGGAAAAATATGAAAAAATAGCCCAAGAATTGGGCGTCAGTCTCAAACAAATTGATACTGTTTTGACCTTGACAGCAGAGGGATCCACCATCCCCTTTATCGCTCGGTATCGGAAAGATGCTACGGGTAATTTAGATGAAGTAGCCATCAAAGCTATTATCGACATGGACAAGTCTTTAACAGCCTTAGCCGATCGGAAAGAAACGGTTCTTGCTAAGATTGAAGAGCTTGGGAAACTGACCCCAGCCTTAAAAGAAGCAATTGAGCAAGCTGAAAAATTGGCGGATGTGGAAGAATTGTATCTTCCCTATAAGGAAAAACGCCGGACCAAGGCAACCATTGCGCGTGAGGCAGGACTTTTTCCACTTGCTCGGATGATTCTGCAAGATCAAAAGGACTTGGAAACAGCAGCAGAAGAATTCCTATCTGAAGGATTTCCAACTGTAAAGGATACAATCTCTGGTGCTATCGATATCTTGGTCGAAGCCATTGCTGAAGATCCACAATTGCGCAACCTTACCTACCAGGAGATTCGCAAACACTCTTTGATCACCTCTAGTCTCAAGGATGAAAGCAAAGACGAGAAGCAAGTCTTCCAAATCTATTATGATTTTTCTGAGAAGATTGCAAACATGCAGGGCTACAGAACCCTGGCCTTAAACCGTGGAGAGAAATTAGGGGTATTAAAGGTTGGATTTGAGCATCCTGTAGACCGTTTGATTCGTCACTTTGAAGCCCGATTTAAATCGAATAATAGCTACATTGAAGAAGTCATTAACCAGGCTCTGAAAAAGAAAATGCTACCAGCTATGGAGCGTCGAATTCGGACAGAACTGACAGAAGTGGCAGAAGATGGAGCCATTCAGCTTTTCTCTGAAAATCTTCGACACCTTTTGCTGATTGCTCCCCTCAAGGGGCGCGTGGTCTTGGGATTTGACCCAGCTTTTCGGACAGGAGCTAAATTAGCTGTTGTCGATCAGACAGGAAAGATGTTGACCACCCAGGTGATTTACCCTGTTGCGCCGGCTAAACCAGCACAAATTGAAGCGGCCAAAGAAGAACTGAAACGGCTGATTCGTCAATACGGCGTGGAAATCATTGCGATCGGGAACGGGACGGCTAGTCGAGAGAGCGAAGCCTTTGTTGCGGAAGTTCTCAAGGAAGTTCCAAATGTCAGCTATGTCATTGTGAACGAGAGCGGGGCATCTGTCTATTCAGCTAGTGAATTGGCTCGCCATGAGTTTCCAGAACTGACAGTTGAAAAGCGCTCAGCCATCTCCATTGCCCGTCGTTTGCAGGATCCACTGGCTGAGTTGGTTAAGATTGATCCAAAATCTATCGGAGTCGGCCAGTACCAGCATGATGTCAGCCAGAAGAAATTATCTGAAAGCCTTGATTTCGTAGTCGATACCGTGGTAAACCAAGTCGGAGTTAATATTAACACAGCTAGTCCAGCCCTCTTGTCTCACGTGGCTGGTCTCAATAAAACCATTTCTGAGAACATCGTGAAGTACCGGGAAGAAGAAGGGTTGATCACTTCTCGGGCACAGATTAAAAAGGTTCCTCGTCTGGGAGCCAAGGCTTTTGAACAAGCAGCTGGTTTCTTACGGATCCCAGAAAGTGAGAATTTCCTCGATCGTACAGGGGTCCATCCAGAAAGTTACCCTGCAGTGAAGAAGCTCTTTACCTTACTAGGCATCAAGGAGATGGATGAAGAGGCCCAAGCCAAGTTGAAACAAATTGACACGGTTTCTATGGCCCAGGAACTTGAAATTGGCCCTGAAACCTTGAAAGATATTGTCGCAGATCTTCTCAAACCAGGTCGCGATTTACGTGATTCTTTTGATGCTCCTGTCCTTCGCCAGGATGTTCTTGATTTGAAAGACTTGAAGATTGGTCAAAAACTAGAAGGAGTTGTCCGCAATGTTGTTGACTTTGGAGCCTTTGTCGATATTGGGATTCATGAAGATGGTTTGATCCACATTTCACAGATGAGCCAGCAATTTATCAAGCATCCAAGTCAAGTTGTTTCAGTTGGTGACCTAGTGACCGTTTGGGTCTACAAGATTGATTTAGAACGGGAAAAAGTAAATCTTTCCCTCTTGGCACCACATGAATCTGACTAAATACGTTCAAGAAGTATCGCTGGAAGATTTTGGTCGCCCTTTTCTTCACCAAGCCATCTGGAATCCTCGCTTGCGTTCGACCGGCGGTCGCTTCTTTCCTAAAGATGGCCATCTGGATTTCAATCCTAGAATCCTAGAGATATATGGCTGGGAAATTTTTCGAAAGATTGTCCGTCATGAGTTGTGTCACTACCATCTCTACTATATGAAAAAGGGCTATCGCCATCAGGATCAGGACTTCAAGACCTTGCTTAGAGAAGTAGACGGCTTGCGGTATGCCCCTTCAGTTGATAAGGGAAACTATAAGATTTATGTTTGTACGAGCTGTGGGCAAGAATTCAGGAGAAAGCGGCAGATTGATCTGCAAAAGTACCGCTGTGGGCGGTGTAGAGGACTACTTAAGTATCAAGGGACAATTGATACAGGAAATCGGCCTTGAGTCGGATGACAGTGACTTGATTTCGGGATATACTGTTCTAAAATAATAGGAGGTAGGCCCTTGAATCCAACTTTTTATAAATTACGTCGAGGCAGAATCGTTTTCGGAGTATTTGCTGGACTAGCGGATCGATTTGGGCTCGATGCAAACCTATTGCGTTTTCTCTTTGTGCTCTTTAGTATCTTTCATGCTTATGGGCTTGTAGGCTTGGCTATTTATTGCCTGTGTGCCTTCTCCTTGCCGTATAAAGAAGACCTTGAAAGAGAAAAGTATAGCCTCGGACCTCGCAAACGGAAGGATGCACAGGTAATCAAAGACGATGATCCATTCTTTTAAAGAATTTTCATGAATCGAATAAGAATGTGAGGCTGGGACAAAAGTCCTAGCCTCTCAATTGTCTTTGGATTATCGAGCAAGACGCAGTGGTTGAGTGAGCTCTACTACGCTGATTTCATCAGCTTTTACAGCCCTACTCAACTGTGCGGAGGTGGGACGACGAAATCGAATTCTAACGAATTACCGATTTCTGTCCCACTCTCATCTTTTTTATAAAAAGAAGAAACGATGGAAAAATGGGATGACAAGGATAAAGAGAAACATCAAAGGGTACTGGAATGAGTGTGAGAATAATAGCATCAGTTTCGATACCAAAAAAAGATGCTTGAGCAAGTCTTACCTGGGATAATTTGCTATAATAGTAAGAGAAAACAAAAAGGGAGAAGCCTATGGCAATAACAGTCCGAGATTTAATTGATAAGCTTCGTTTGAAGGTTGTGTACGGCAATGAAAGCCTATTTGAAAAAGAAATCACAACGGCAGATATTTCACGTCCTGGACTTGAAATGACAGGATATTTTGATTACTATACTCCAGAACGAATTCAATTGGTTGGGATGAAAGAGTGGTCTTACCTCATCAAGATGACCTCCCACAATCGTCACCAAGTTTTGAGAAAGATGTTCCAGCCGGAAACACCGGTACTCATCATCGCGCGGGATCTAGAGGTTCCCGAAGAAATGCTTCGCGCCGCTGAGGAAAAGAAAATCGCGATTTTAAGCAGTCGCGTTCCAACTAGTCGCCTGTCTGGTGAACTGTCAAGCTACCTAGATTCTCTCCTTGCGGAAAGAACTAGTGTCCATGGTGTCTTGATGGATATCTATGGCATGGGGGTTCTGATCCAAGGAGATAGTGGAATCGGGAAGAGTGAGACTGGGTTAGAGCTCGTCAAACGAGGCCATCGTTTGGTAGCAGATGACCGGGTAGATGTCTTCGCCCGTGATGAGATGACCTTGTGGGGTGAGCCCGCTGAAATTCTACGCCATATGCTAGAGATTCGGGGAGTAGGGATCATTGATGTCATGAGTCTCTATGGTGCCAGTGCAGTTAAAGATTCTTCTCAAGTTCAAATCGCTGTCTATTTGGAAAACTACACCAAGGAACAAACCTACGATCGTCTTGGCAATAATGCAGAAGAAATTGAGTTCTGTGGAGTGACTATTCCAAGAATTCGCATCCCTGTTAAGACAGGTCGCAATATTTCCGTTGTCATTGAAGCAGCTGCGATGAACTACCGCGCCAAAGAAATGGGATATGATGCTACTAAAACCTTTGAAGATCGATTGACCCAGTTGATTGATCAGAATGAGGTGAAAGTATGAATCCAGTAGCCATTCAACTTGGTCCCTTTAGCATTCGCTGGTATGCGATTTGTATCGTCCTCGGTCTCCTTTTGGCGGTTATCCTGTCTATGAAAGAAGCCCCTCGTAAAGGCATAGAGTCAGACGATATTATTGATTTCATTCTGATTGCTTTTCCAGTAGCGATCATAGGGGCCCGTCTTTACTATGTTATTTTTCAATGGTCTTATTACAGGGAACACCCAGGAGAGATTTTTGCCGTATGGAACGGTGGGATTGCTATCTATGGTGGACTCCTGGCAGGGGCTCTAGTCCTCTACCTATTTTCACGCAGTCGTTTGATTGACCCGGTTGATTTTTTAGATATCGCTGCACCGAGTGTCATGATTGCTCAAAGTATTGGCCGTTGGGGCAATTTTGTTAACCAAGAAGCCTACGGAGCCATTGTTAAGAATTTAGATTATTTACCTTCTTTCATTCGGAATCAGATGTTTATTGATGGACATTACCGTCAACCGACCTTCTTATATGAATCTTGTTGGAACTTGCTTGGTTTTGTGCTGATTCTTTACTTGCGTCGTCGTCCGAAACTGTTGAGAAAGGGCGAAGTTACTGCTTTCTATCTGATCTGGTATGGCTTTGGTCGAATGATTATTGAAGGAATGCGGACAGATAGCTTGATGTTTTTGGGAATTCGAGTTTCACAATGGCTTTCCCTGATCCTCATCCTACTTGGAATCAGCATCATGATCTATCAACGAAAAAAGAATGCACCATTTTATAGAACGGAAATAGATTAAGGAGAAAAGAAATGTTTATTGAAATTGCCTATGGGCTTTTAGGGTTAGCTTTAGTAGTTTTGGTCATCTACTTGATTATCTTGTTTTCAAAGATTGGAAAAGTTGTAGATGAGACTCAGGTAACGATTAAGACCTTGACATCAGATGTGAATGTAACCTTACACCAAACCAATGAGTTGTTAGCAAAAGTGAATGTTTTGACAGAAGATTTGAATCAAAAAGTTGCAACCATTGATCCACTCTTCACTGCAGTGGCAGATTTATCTGTATCTGTATCAGATCTGAATGATCAAGCGCGTCAGATTAGCAAAAAAGCTGTCGTAGTTGGTGGGAAAACCGTTAAAACATCTGTCGGATTAAAGGCAGCTCGCATGGCTATGAAATTATTTAAATAAGAAAAGAGGTACCTTATGGGACGTTTATCATCATTGTTAATTGGAACGATTACTGGCGCATCTGTTGCCTACTTCCTGACAACAGAAAAAGGGAAAGAGTTGACTGGGAAAGTCAAAGGTTTTGTAAAAGAATACCAAGAAAATCCACAAGAAGTTCATGATTCTGTGAAACAATCTGCGATTGAACTATCCAAGCAAGCATCAGACGCTATTCAGCAAACCAAGGAAAAAGTTGAAAGTGGTGAGATCAACAAAGACACTGTTATCGAGACAGTGAAAGATAAGACGCAGGATGTGGTAGAATTTTCACAAGATGCTATCCAAACGATTAAGGAAAAAATCCAGCAAAAGACCGGCAATCAAGCAAGTCCTTTCCAGCCTAAACAGGAAAAAGAAAGTGAAGAGATTGTCCTTGAATTAGAAGAAGAAACAGCTCTTCCAGAAGTTGAAGAAGATAGCAAAGAAACAGCTGTAGAAGAAGAATAAAATAATCCCTCACCAATGGTGAGGGATTTCTTTTATGAAATGACAAACGAGGATGGGAAATGCCAAAAAGCCTCCCGAAGGAGGCTAAAAATGTAATCTTAGTCCTGTTTCCGTTTTAACTGGAAAATGCGGAAAGCTTGGATACTTCCCAAACTACAAGCAATTGCTGAGGCAAAAGCAAAGAAGGTATTCATCTTCATTGATAAAAAGACGAAACTAAATAAAACAGTTAAGACACAAAACACAGCAATATTAAGGAAAAATAGTAGCTCACTTAATTGCGGAGCTGGTTCAGTATCAAGGTTAAAATCATAATTAGTTGTTGTATTCTCTTGTTGAAGAGGGATTTCGACATAGTCGTATTCTTCAACAACTCTAAGTTTTCTTGCGGGCATATTTCTCTCTCCTAACAGTACTCTATTATTTTAACACGTTTTCAAGCATAGAAATATTACAAAACTGTTACAATTTTTACAAAATTAAGAAATTTAGAGAGCAAAATGACTTTTTTGGTATAATAGTTTTCATGAAAAAGATAATTATTACAGCTACAGCTGAAAGTATTGAACAGGTTCAAGCCCTTCTAGAAGTAGGTGTGGACCGTATTTATGTCGGAGAAAAGGAATTTGGATTACGACTTCCTCACACTTTCTCGTATGACGAATTAAGTCGAATTTCTGATCTAGTCCATGCGGCAGGTAAGGAAATGACAGTGGCTGTCAATGCCTTGATGCACCAAGACATGATGGATCGTATCAAACCATTTTTAGATTTCCTTGCTTCGATTAACGTCGATTATATCACGGTAGGAGATGCAGGCGTCTTTTATGTATTGAAGCGGGATGGCTACAGCTTTAAAACCATTTATGATGCTTCAACTATGGTGACAAGTAGCCGTCAGATTAATTTCTGGGGACAAAAGGCTGGTGCTTCAGAAGCTGTTCTTGCTCGAGAAATCCCATCTGCAGAGCTTTTCAAGATGCCAGAAATCTTAGAGATTCCTGCTGAAGTATTGGTTTATGGTGCCAGTGTGATTCACCATTCTAAACGTCCTCTTCTACAAAATTATTATAATTTTACTCACATCGATGACGAAAAGACGAGAGAGCGCGATCTCTTTTTGGCAGAACCAGGAGATCCAGAAAGCCACTATTCTATCTTTGAGGACAAGCATGGAACTCATATTTTTGCCAATAATGACTTGGATTTGATGACCAAACTCTCTGAGTTAGTCGAGCATGGTTTCACCCACTGGAAGTTAGAGGGGATTTATACACCTGGTCAAAACTTTGTGGAAATTGCCAAGTGTTTTGTGAAAGCACGTGAGCTTCTAGAAGCTGGGACCTTCACATCTGATCAAGCCTTCTTATTGGATGAGCAGATTCACCAATTGCATCCTAAGAATCGTTTCCTTGACACTGGATTTTATGATTACGATCCAGACATGGTTAAATAAAGGAGAAAAGCCTGCCAGGAGTGCGGGCCTTCCTTTTTAGTGATGGTAAAGAATGAGAATTGTCAAAACAATTCCCAAACCATTGCCTTTCGACTGGATTTGCTATAAAATAGACAAGATTGATAATCTAACTAATATACTTGTAATATACTAGGAGATATGATGACAAAACAATTGAAACGTCCTGAGGTTCTATCACCTGCGGGAACACTTGAAAAACTAAAGGTTGCTGTGCGCTATGGTGCGGATGCCGTCTTCATTGGTGGTCAGGCCTATGGTCTTCGTAGCCGTGCAGGGAACTTCACTTTCGAGCAAATGGAAGAAGGAGTCCAATTTGCGGCCAAATATGGTGCCAAGGTCTATGTTGCGGCCAATATGGTCATGCATGAAGGAAATGAAGTTGGAGCTGGTGAATGGTTCCGTCGCTTACGGGATATTGGAATCGCAGCAGTCATTGTTTCAGACCCTGCCTTGATTACGATCGCAGCGACAGAAGCTCCTGGCTTGGAAATTCACCTCTCTACCCAAGCTAGTGCCACCAACTATGAAACTCTAGAGTTTTGGAAAGACTTGGGCTTGACACGGGTCGTTTTGGCTCGCGAAGTTTCGATGGAAGAACTAGCGGAAATTCGTAAGCGGACGGATGTTGAAATTGAAGCCTTTGTTCACGGAGCAATGTGTATCTCCTACTCTGGCCGTTGTACCTTGTCCAATCATATGAGTATGCGTGATGCCAACCGTGGAGGATGTTCCCAATCTTGTCGTTGGAAGTACGATCTCTACGATATGCCATTTGGCCAAGAACGTAAGAGTCTCAAAGGGGAAATCCCTGAAGAATTCTCGATGTCAGCTGTGGACATGTCGATGATTGACCATATCCCTGATATGATTGAAAATGGAGTGGACAGCCTCAAGATTGAAGGTCGGATGAAGTCCATTCACTATGTCTCTACCGTAACGAACTGCTACAAGGCAGCTGTTGATGCTTATTTGGAAAGTCCTGAGAAGTTTGAAGCGATTAAGCAAGATCTAGTAGATGAAATGTGGAAGGTAGCCCAACGTGAGTTGGCTACAGGATTCTATTACGGAACACCATCTGAAAACGAGCAACTGTTTGGGGCTCGTCGGAAGATTCCAGAGTACAAGTTTGTCGGAGAAGTGGTAGCCTATGATGCGGACAAGCAAATTGCGACCATTCGACAACGGAATGTCATCAATGAAGGAGACCAAGTGGAATTTTATGGACCTGGGTTCCGTCATTTTGAAACGGTGATTGAAGATTTGCATGATGCCAAGGGCAATAAAATTGATCGGGCTCCAAATCCGATGGAGTTATTGACCATTCATATGCCAACACCAGTTGAACCAGGTGATATGATCCGTGCTCTTAAAGAAGGCTTGATCAACCTCTATAAAGAAGATGGAACCAGCCAAACGGTTCGTGCCTAAAACGTAAAAAAAAACACCGCATGCTTCCCAAGCTTGGAAGTTTACGGTGTTTTTTGTTGTGCGATTCGAATCGTATGTGGAACGAGACTAATCTTTTGAATGTCAGAAATTCGAATGATGGTTGACATACTCTTTTTAAAATTCTTGACAATGAGTTGTTTTCGTTCCTGATCATATTTCACGATATCGCCTGTAAAACTCTTATTTTGGAAGATGACATGGACTCCTTGTTTTTTTCGAAGGGCCAGTTCAATAATCTGAATCGTTTTACCATCCTTTAAAGGAGCTGGTTGAGAGGTTTTATCGTTGAAAAATTCATTGGCTCTGTCCTTGAGAAGCTCAAGAAATCTTTTCATAGCATAATTCTCCATAAGTTGATACAATATATTATAGAAAATTTCATTCATTTTGTAAAATTTTTTACGAATTATTAAGGTGAAAGACATTGAAAAGGAGTATGAAATGGCAGATTTTAGTTTTGAAATTGAAGAACAACTCTTGGTCTTATCTGAAAATGAAAAAGGATGGACCAAGGAGTTAAACCGGGTTAGCTTTAATGGAGCACCTGCCAAGTATGATATCCGAACTTGGAGCCCTGACCATACGAAGATGGGCAAGGGGATCACTTTGACCAACGAAGAATTCCAAGTTTTGCTAGATGCATTTAAACAGTAATAGGATGAGTAAGAAAGAGAGTGGGACAGAAATCGGTAATTCGTTAGAATTCGATTTCGTCGTTCCACCTCCGCACAGTTGAGTAGGGCTGTAAAAGCTGATGAAATCAGCGTGGTAGAGCCCACTCAACCACTGCGTCTTGCTCGATAATCCAAAGACAATTGAGAGGCTAGGACTTTTGTCCCAGCCTCTTTTTTGATGCTTTCTATAATTATAGTTTGAAACTATATCCCATTCAAGAAAACAAGATTAACGCAAATCATTGTGGATGATGGGATGGACTGTTATAATAACCTTATTCATTTATGCCATGTAGCACTTATAGGAAAGGAATCCATATGTCAGATTTACTAAGTATTTATAAAGAATTGCAAGCTAAAAAATGGGTGGACTTGAGTCACCAAATCAATGCAGAAAGCCCACACTTCCCAGCTCTTCCTGCCTTGCAACAAGAAGACCTTTTCACATTAAAAGACGGTTTCCATGTCCAAAAATTTACAGTAGTTGGTCAATACGGAACACATATTGATGCACCGATTCACTTTGTAGAAGGGGGGCGTTGGTTGGATGAGATTGACCTAAAAGATCTCCTCTTGCCACTCTATGTTATCGACAAGTCTAAAGAAGTAGCAGCCAATCCAAACTTTATCTTGAGCAAACAAGATATCTTAGATTTTGAAGCTGAACATGGACAAATTGTAGAAGGAGCTTTTGTTGCCTTCCGTAGTGATTGGTCAAAACGTTGGCCAGATCAAGATGCTATGCGTAACCTCGATGAAAATGGGGTTCAACAAAGTCCAGGATGGAGCCGTGAAGCTCTAGAATTCTTGATTCATGAACGTCATGTTAAGGCTGTGGGTCATGAAACCTTTGACACAGATGCTGGTATTCCAGCAGCAGAACACGGCTTGGTCAATGAATACTACCTTTTGGAGCAAAATATCTACCAAGTAGAAGTCTTGAACCACTTGGATCAAGTGCCAGCAGTAGGTGCCTTGATTTCAATTTCCTTCCCTCACTGGGACAAGGCAACAGGTTCACCTGTTCGTGCCATTGCTATCTTGCCTTAAAAAAACAGAGCCTGAAGCGTATCTTCGGGCTCTTTTATATGGATGTTGAAATCTATTAGTGAATCTGATGGTTATCTTATCAAACCTTGTTATCTTACAAAAATGTAAGGAAAGAAAGTTAAAATGAAAGATTAGACTATGGTAGCTCCAATGATAATCCATTAAAATAAAAACAGAAGAAAAAGGCTTGTCAAACAAACCTTTTCTGATATTAGCGCATGGTAACGAATTCTTCGGATCCAGTTGGATGAATAGCGACGGTCGCATCGAAATCGGCTTTTGTGGCTCCCATCTTGATAGCAACAGCAAATCCTTGGATCATTTCGTCCACCCCATACCCAAGACCATGGAGACCGACAACGGTTTCTTCCGGTCCTACAGTGATGAGTTTAAATTTAGCCAACTGACGATGCTGGGTCACTGCTGAATACATAGAGGCGAAACTTGAAGTATAGACCTTGATAGCGTCTTTTCCATATTGTTTTTCGGCTTCTTCTTGAGTGAGACCGACTGTACCAATCGCTGGATGAGAAAAGACAACGGTCGGAATGGTTGCGTAGTCCATTTTAGCATCGGTTTTTCCATTAAAGAGACGTTCGGATAGGGTACGCCCTGCCTTGATAGCGACAGGAGTTAATTCTTTTTCGCCCGTGACATCTCCAAGAGCATAGATGCCAGGAACAACCGTATTCTGGTATTCATCCACTGCAATGAATCCTTTTTCATTTAAGATGATGCCTGCAGC
This sequence comes from Streptococcus sp., assembly GCF_030825805.1. Taxonomy (GTDB): domain Bacteria; phylum Bacillota; class Bacilli; order Lactobacillales; family Streptococcaceae; genus Streptococcus. Next base: position 12,874 of record NZ_JAPJPF010000017.1, on the reverse strand, counting down.
TTCTAGATTGAGGTCTTGGACGTTTGGTTTGCGCCCAGTCGCCCAGATCACATGATCAGCAACAAAAGATGTTTGGTCTTCGAAATAGACTCGGATTTGACTATTTTCTTCCTTCGTGAGTCGGACAGGAACCTTGTGAGGATGGAGAGGCAATCCTTGTTTATCCATCTCCTCCATTAAGCCATCGACAATGTAAGAATCAAACTTTCTTAAGGGACGATCCCCTCGAACGAAGAGGTCTGTCTTAACACCAAGGGCATGAAGAACACCGGCTAGTTCTACCGCAATGTAGCCAGCGCCAATAATGGCAACTGATTTTGGTAGTTCTTCCCAAGCAAAGACATCGTCAGAGGTTTCTCCTAAATCTGCTCCAGGTAAATCTGGGATATAAGCATGAGCCCCTGTAGCGATCACAATGTGTTTAGCCTTGATGGTTTCCCCGTTGACTTCAACTGTATGGGCGTCGACAAAGCGTGCGCGACCTTGGATATACTCCACACCATTTCGTTTAAAACTACCATCATAAGAAGAACGAGCCCGATCAATATAGGCTTCGCGATTTTTCCTTAGGGTAGCAAAATCAAAATTGGTCTGTTTAGAAGTATACCCATAATCTGGACCGTAATCACGAATGGCTTCAGCAATTTGGGCGCCATACCACATAATTTTTTTAGGGACACATCCTTTGTTGACACAGGTCCCACCTAGTTGCTTTTCTTCAATAACAGCAGCGCGGGCTCCATGTTCTCCAGCTCGGTTCATGGTAGCAATCCCTCCGCTACCTCCACCAATGGAGATAATATCAAATTCTTTCATGGTCAGTACTCCTTTGTTGATTTACACTTTCATTGTAACAACAAAGGTTACAAAAATCAAGAAATTACCATCGTTGAATAGGAGGAGAAAACAAGATAGCAAAAAAAACGTGCAAAACAGATGATTCTGAATTGAAAAATGAGGAAATATGATATACTAAACTTATAAATTGAAACGCTTTCGAATACTGGAGGAAAGAAATGAAGAAATTTAAAAAATGGCAAATTATTACAGCGACAGGTGCTGCAATAGCAGTTGTAGGAATGGGGAGCTGGCTTGCTTTTGGAAAATCAAGTAGTGGCCCTGAAGAAATGGTCGATATAACACCTATGGTACAAACCGTGAAAGAAGGTTCGATTGCTTCCTCTGTTCTATTGACAGGTAAGGTCACAGCCAATCAAGAACAATATATTTACTTTGACGGAACCAAAGGAGATTTGCAATCGATCTTAGTGAATGTCGGGGATCAAGTAACCGCTGGCCAAGCTATTGTTCAATATAGTAGTACAGAAGCGCAATCTGCCTATGACGCGGCGGTACGTGCGGTCAATAAGGCAGATCGTCAATTGAACGATCTCTTGACCAATGGAGTGACCATTGATACAACAGGGGATGAGGAAGCAGATAGCAGTTCGGCCTCTCAAGCCCAACGCTCCTTGGATACACAAGTGGGAGATTTGCGCGATGCTCGTGCGGATGCAGTAGCCAATATGGAAAAAGCCAAGGCCTTGTTGGATGCTACAACCGTAAAAAGTAGTACAGATGGAACGGTTGTAGAAGTCAATAAAGATGTTTCAAAATCAACAACAGGAACCAACCAAACTCTTGTTCATATCGTCAGCAATGGAAACCTTCAAGTAAAAGGAGAGTTGTCTGAATATAATCTAGCCAACATTTCAGTTGGCCAGGAAGTGACCTTAACCTCCAAGGTCTATCCTGGGAAAAAATGGACTGGAAAGATTAGCTATGTAGCTAACTATCCGACGGATGCAGGTCAGGCAGGTGCAAGTGCTGCAGGTTCTGGACAAGGAACAGGAGGAGCCAAATATCCGTTTACTGTAGATATTACGAGTGAGATCGGCGATTTGAAACAAGGTTTCTCTGTCAATATTGAAGTAAAAAGTTCAACCATCCATCCCTTAGTTCCTGTGACAAGTGTCCTATCGGATGGCGAGCAAAGCTATGTTTGGACCATTGAAGCTGGTAAGGCTAAAAAAGTTATGGTTACCTTAGGAAATGCAGATGCAGAAAATCAGGAAGTCTTATCTGGCTTGAAGAAAGATGCGCAAGTGATCATCAACCCTTCTGGAGATTTGGAAGATGGGAAAGAGGTCGGAAAATATGACAAAATTGATTGAGCTGAAAAATATCAATAAAAGTTATAAAAATGGAGATCAAACCTTACAGGTATTAAAGGATATCCATTTAGAAGTAGAAGAGGGAGAATTTCTAGCCATTATGGGACCTTCTGGTTCTGGGAAATCTACTCTAATGAATATTATTGGCCTTCTCGATCGTCCGACTAGTGGTGAGTACAGATTAGAAGGGGAAGAGGTTGGGAACCTCAGTGAGAAGAAGTTGGCTCAGGTTCGCAATGAGCAAATTGGCTTTGTCTTTCAACAATTTTTTCTCCTATCAAAACTTAATGCCTTTCAAAATGTCGAGCTCCCCTTAATTTATGCAGGAGTGAATCCTTCCAAACGAAAGGAATTAGCCGAACAGTTTTTAAAGAAAGTTGAGCTAGATACGCGGATGCACCACCTTCCTTCTGAATTGTCCGGAGGGCAAAAACAACGGGTGGCCATTGCCCGGGCTTTGGTGAATCATCCTTCTATTATCTTAGCGGATGAACCAACAGGAGCTCTTGATTCCAAAACCGGCGAACAAATTATGGAGCTTTTGACAGCACTCAATCAAGAAGGGAAAACCATCATCATGGTAACCCACGAAACGGAGATTGCTGCCTATGCCAAACGTCAGATTGTCATTCGAGATGGAGTGATATCATCGGATAGTCGCAATGAAAGGAGGGCCTGATGCAGAACTGGAAATTCGCCATTAGTTCCATTATGGGACATAAAATGAGATCTTTCTTAACCATGGTAGGGATTATTATCGGGGTTGCCTCAGTCGTTGTCATCATGGCTCTCGGAGATGGGATGAAAGCTGGAGTGACCAAGACCTTTACTAAGGATCAACAGTATGTTCAGATTTCTTATTCCGCCCGAAAGAGTGGCTACATGACTGGTTTTAATCTTGGCCCAGAACCTGTCTCAGAAGAAGGCGGCGCTGAAGGTGGTGGGGAAGGTGGCGTCGCAAGTGAAGAAGACCAAGGAATGTCACCACCAGCTGGCTATGGAGAGGAAACTAGCGAAGATGTTGATAATCCAATCCTTGAAACCCCTCCTGTTGTCCAAGAAGAATGGGTCAAAGAACTGACCAAGATTCCTGGGGTTGATGGCTACTATGTTGGTAATACAGCCAATGCTACTATCTCCTTTCAGAAGAAAAAATCTGAAGGGGTGAATATTATGGGAGTCAATGATACCTATTTCTCTGTTAGAAAATTTGAATTGGTTTCAGGAAGAAAACTAAATGCCTCAGATTACCAGAGTTTTTCTCGGGTCATCATGCTGGATGAAGGCTTAGCTTCGACCTTGTTTGGAACGGAAAGTGCTCTCAACCAAGTGGTTGCTGTCGGAGACAATAACTATCGGGTGGTAGGAATCTTCAAGGATCCAAATGCTGGATCTGCATTATATGGGGCTTCTTCTGGAGGAAGTGCCTTGATGGCTAATACCCAAGTAGCTTCAGAATTTGGAACAGAAGAAATTTCTACTATTGTGGTGCATATCCCGGATGTCAAACAGATTAAACCAACTGGAATCGAAGCAGCGAAAAAATTAACCGAGCTATCAGGAGTTCGCCAAGGGGAGTTCCAAATTTTTAATATGGATAGTCTCTTAGAGCAGACCAATCAAATGCTCAGTATTATGACAACAGTCATTGGTGCGATTGCAGGAATTTCCCTTCTCGTTGGTGGGATTGGGGTCATGAATATCATGTTGGTTTCTGTGACTGAGCGGACACGTGAAATCGGTCTAAGAAAAGCACTTGGAGCTACTCGTAGCAAAATCTTGATTCAATTCCTCATCGAATCAATGGTCTTGACCATGATGGGAGGAATTCTCGGTTTGGGATTGGCCTATGGTGTCAATGCTCTCATCGCCACAGCTGCTGCAGGTGCTCTAGAAGGGCCTCCAGTCGTCTCCATGTCAGTGGCTATTGGAAGTATCATCTTCTCAGCTTGTGTCGGAATTATCTTTGGTATCCTACCAGCTAGCAAGGCATCAAAACTAGACCCAATTGAAGCCCTCCGCTATGAATAAGGTAGAATGACTTGAATGATGGATTGGGACAATCGTCGTGTTCCCTTCTGAAATCTAGGAATGTGATAGGAAAGGTAGCAAACTCCCTTTCCTTCCATTCCTTTTTTCATTTTTCCTGCTCAAGAATAGTGTATTTCCCTGGTAAATATGATAAAATAGGGGAGAATAACTTAGGAGGTTCCAAATGACTACTGAACATATGGAAGAATTAAATGACCAGCAGATTGTCCGTCGCGAAAAGATGGCGGCCCTTCGTGAACAAGGAATCGACCCATTTGGAAAGCGATTCGAACGTACTGCAGATTCTGGTCAATTAAAAGAAAAATATTCAGAATTAGATAAAGAACAACTTCATGACTTGAACGAGACAGCTATTATTGCAGGCCGTCTCGTGACCAAACGTGGAAAAGGGAAGGTTGGTTTTGCCCACCTTCAAGACCGTGAAGGTCAAATCCAAATTTACGTTCGTAAAGACGCGGTTGGCGAAGAAAATTATGAAATTTTCAAAAAGGCTGACCTTGGAGATTTCCTTGGTGTAGAAGGAGAAGTGATGCGGACAGACATGGGTGAGCTTTCAATCAAAGCTACTCACATCACTCATTTATCTAAAGCACTTCGTCCCTTGCCTGAAAAATTCCATGGGCTTTCAGATGTGGAAACCATCTACCGCAAACGCTACTTGGACTTGATTTCTAACCGTGAAAGCTTTAACCGCTTTGTAACTCGTTCAAAAATCATTTCAGAAATCCGTCGTTACTTGGATGGTCAAGGCTTCCTTGAGGTAGAAACACCTGTCCTTCACAACGAAGCTGGTGGAGCATCTGCGCGTCCATTTATCACTCACCACAATGCCCAAAACATTGATATGGTCCTTCGGATTGCGACTGAGCTTCACTTGAAGCGCTTGATCGTTGGTGGAATGGAACGCGTCTATGAAATCGGACGTATCTTCCGTAATGAAGGAATGGATGCTACCCACAACCCTGAATTTACCTCCATCGAAGTCTACCAAGCCTATGCTGACTACCAAGATATTATGGACTTGACAGAAGGCATTATCCAACACGCTGCTAAAGCCATTCATGGGGATGGTCCAGTTAACTACCAAGGAACTGAAATCAAGATCAATGAACCCTTTAAACGGGTTCACATGGTGGATGCCATCAAGGAAATTGCTGGCGTTGATTTCTGGAAGGAAATGAGCTTTGAAGAAGCAGTAGCCCTTGCCAAAGAAAAACATGTGCCAGTTGAAAAACACTACACTGAAGTAGGTCACATCATCAATGCCTTCTTCGAAGAATATGTGGAAGAAACCTTGACACAACCAACCTTTGTCTATGGACACCCTGTAGCTGTATCTCCATTGGCCAAGAAGAATGATGAAGATCCTCGTTTCACGGATCGTTTTGAGCTCTTCATCATGACCAAGGAATATGCCAATGCCTTTACAGAATTGAACGACCCAATCGACCAATTGGAACGCTTCAAAGCGCAGGCACGCGCCAAAGAATTGGGAGACGATGAAGCGACTGGTATTGACTACGACTATATTGAAGCTCTTGAATATGGTATGCCACCAACAGGAGGACTCGGAATCGGTATCGACCGTCTCTGCATGCTCCTTACTGATACGACTACTATCCGTGACGTATTGCTCTTCCCAACTATGAAATAAGCTAAAAGAAAACACTGATCACAAGATCAGTGTTTTTGAATGTATACAGACTATTGTTTTACATAAGACAACTAGATGATTTTCAAAAAATATCTTTTATTTTTTTGTTATTTAAGAAGATTAAAAACTTTCCGCAGTGAGAAAAGTTCCTGAAACTAAATTGTTTCAGGAACTCGGGAGTTTTGGAACCTTAGGTCCAAAACTAAGTCATGGAACTTCTTCGAAGTTCGCTGACGTCCGCATTCACCTAAGGAAAGTTTCTAAGTGAACTTTGCCTCTATTCTAAAACAATTATCTTGCAATCAGTGTTTTTAAGTCTCCAAATAAGAGGTATCATTCCAAGTTTCTAAGTAAAAGTGCTCAAAATCATCTGTTGTCAAAATGGTCACACTAGCATTGTTGAGGCCACCGTTTTTACGGAGTTCCTCTGCTTTATAGCCAAGTAGGGTCCGAATGGAAGCTGTTAAATTCGCCCCATGTCCAACGATAAGAACGGTATCGAACTCTTTTCCTTTCAGGCTTTTCACAAAATCACAGGTACGCTTGGTTGTTTCAGAAACGGATTCTACCTCAAATAGGTCGTGATGGAATTGTGATAGATCGTGTCGGAAAGCCTTCATTTCCTCAGGATAGAGAGCTTTCAACTCCACAATTTTTCCACCTTCTAGCCTACCAAGCTGCCATTCCCGTAGAGCAGGAGTCTCTTGGAGGGAGGTAGGATGCTGATTTTGCTTGAGGAGGATTTGAGCAGTATGGACGGCTCTAGGCAAATCGCTTGAATAAGCCGCATCAAAGCGTGTTTGAGATAGATGCCGACCCAAGGCTTCTAACTGCTGTATGGAAGATTCTAAAAGCGGGGAGTCGCCGTTTGCCCCTTGGATACGGCCCTCCTCGTTCCACTCAGTGCGTCCATGACGGACAAAATATAGTTTCATAGTAGTTTTATCCTTTACTCGACCAAGTCCTCGAAGCTAGCCTTGACCAAATCAGCTAAATCTTGCGCCTTGATTTGAATACTGTGACCAACTTCACCTGCAGAGACAATCATCTGATCAAGTTGCAAGGCAGATTGGTCAATGAAAATGGGGTAGTTGTGTTTTTGTCGAATGCCAACAGGATTATTGGCCCCGTGAACATAGCCTGTTGTTTTTTCTAAATCTTTCTGTGGAATCATACTGACTTTTTTATTGCCAGATAGTTTGGCCAATTTTTTCTCTGACAAGTGCGCAGAGATGGGAACAATTCCGATAACAGGACCAGTTTTATCACCTGTAAGGGCCAGTGTCTTATAAATTTGCTCAGTCCTAATCCCTTCTGGAATCATTCCCTTAAGGGCATTAATTTGTAGTCCTGTATGGGGGATTTTTGCTTTTTGTAAGATTTGTTCAACCAATGTTTTTTTTACTTTTTGTTTTTTTGCCATCTTACTGTTGTCTTTCTCTAAATTTTCTAATATTATATCATACTCTTTGAGTTGCAGTTTAAGAGAAAAAGAGGCGTCTGCCTCTTTTAATTCTTTTCTACTGTAAATAGTTTTCGGTAGATTTTTTCTTGATCTTGTGTAGGTGCAATCTGGTTTAAGTCCAAGTAGTGGGTGAAGCCATTCAATTGCCCCTGAGAGGTGTACTGGTGAAGATCATACTCATCATCAGTAGATGGAGCTGCATTGTAATAGCCATCATCATACCCATAAGTTGGAATCCAGAGGGCGGTAAATTTATCAGTGGAGATACTATGTTCTTCCATGAAATAGGTCCCAATATAGATTCCGATATTTTTGGCTCCCAATGATGCTAGCTTGGCACGGAAGGCTTCCACTCCAGCGTTCATATCACCCATGGTTTTTTCTTCTACATCCAGCCAATAATAGGTTGGTTTGTATTTTTTGGATGCCTGATAGAACTCTTCTGCTTCCTTTTCCATTTCTTTCTTGTCCTTGGCAGCTACGTAAGCATATACCGCAACTGGAATATCTCGTTTTTGAAACTCTTTAATATGAGTTTCGTATGATTTGTCTATTCCATTTAAATAAGTCGCAGCATTTTCTTTTTTAGCTTGAGCGCCACTATGAACGCGAACAATGACTCCAGAAACATTCTGTGCTAAGAGATCATAATCAATCTCGCTTGGCAATTGCCAACCAGAGATGTCAATAATTGGTCGATTCAAAAATTCTTGATCTAGTTCTTCTACTGAGTCAGAAGAAGAACTAGATGGGAGTTTTGATTGATTGGTTTTCTTTGCCTCTTGTGTAGTCTTGCTTCTAGCAAGTTGATTCCTTTGAATATCTGCTACTGTTTTAGAAATGAGCAGAAAGGAAAAGATGCTTAGGAAAAAGACGAAGAGGACAATTGGTTTAATCCTTTTTCTCATACAGAATCATTTTACCGCAAAAGATGGAAAAAGGCAAAACAAAGGGTCTGAAAGCGCAAAAACAAACGATTGTCGTAAAAATGCGGATTACTTTTTTGGACTAAGCTAGTAGGAGGAAAAAAAAGGGCTAGACTGATCTGATTAATCCTCTATGACAGGTGAAAACCGAATCTTATTTGGTATTTCCTTTTTTTTACTATTGAAAGGTGATATAATGAAGACTGAAAATTAGAAGTATGGGTGTTACATGAAATTAGAAAAACGTCATTTTTTAAACTATTCAATCCTGATTCCGTACCTCCTTTTGTCAATATTAGGATTGATTATTGTCTACTCGACAACGAGTGCATTAGCCATCCAAAAAGGAGTTAGTCCTTTTGGGATGATCAAAAGCCAGGGAATCTTTTTTGTTCTGAGTTTGGTTACCATTCTCTTTATCTATAAGGTAAAATTGAATAACCTTAAGAAAAAGGCTTTCATTGGGATTGTTATCATTGCGGAGACGATCCTTCTCTTGCTATCGCGTTTTATCACAGACACGGTGAATGGGGCGCATGGGTGGTTGAATTTTGGAGGTTTCTCTATTCAGCCAGCTGAGTACTTGAAAATTATCCTAGTTTGGTATTTGGCCTTAGTTTTCTCTAAAAAGCAAGAAGAGATTCAGCAATATGATTACCAGGCACTTACCCATAATCAATGGATTCCTCGTGATTTGGCAGATTGGCGTTGGATGGTGCTCTTCTTGATCGCTATTGTAGTCATCATGCCAGACTTAGGAAATGCGACCATTCTCGCACTAACAACTTTAATCATGATTAGTGCAAGTGGGATAGCCTACCGCTGGTTCTCAAGCTTATTAGCTATGCTAGTGGGGGGATCGACTGTTCTCCTTTATTCCATTAAGTTAATTGGGGTTGAGAGATTTTCTAAAATCCCTGTTTTTGGATATGTAGCGAAACGTTTCAGTGCTTTTTATAACCCCTTTAATGATTTATCAGATTCTGGACACCAATTGGCCAATTCCTATTACGCCATGAGTAATGGGGGCTGGTTTGGCTTAGGTCTTGGAAATTCGATTGAAAAGCAAGGGTATTTGCCAGAAGCACATACAGACTTTGTCTTTTCGATCGTCATTGAAGAACTTGGTTTTGTGGGAGCTAGTCTCATCTTAGCCTTGTTGTTCTTCTTAATTTTGCGTATTATTCTTGTGGGGATACGGGCTAGAGATCCATTTAATTCGATGATGGCCATCGGTATAGGAGGGATGCTTCTGACTCAAACCTTTATTAATATTGGTGGGATTTCTGGGTTGATTCCTTCGACAGGGGTGACCTTCCCCTTCCTATCACAAGGAGGAAATAGTTTGTGGGTCTTATCTATTGCGATTGCCCTTGTCTTGAATATTGATGCGAGTGAAAAGCGCGCCCGGGCTATTCAAGAGGCCCCTTCTTACGAGAAGCCTCAGAAAATCCAAAGCTATTACTAAACCGGAGTGAGTAAAGAAAGGAGTTATCATGACTTTACAAAAACTAGAGAGCTATACCAACAAAGAGATTATCAAAGAAGAAGTTGAGATTTTAACCACTATTTTAGAAGACATTGCTAAAAATTTGGTGAGTCCAGAAACCTTTGATAAGATTCTTGAATTGAAAAAACTATCTGTCTCAAAAGACTATTTAAAATTGGATCAAATTGTTAGAGAGCTATCAAATGAAGAGATGATCGTGATTTCTCGATACTTTGCCATTCTCCCCTTATTGATTAATATCTCTGAAGATGTCGATTTGGCTTTTGAAATCAATCATCAGAATAATGTGGGACAGGACTATCTAGGGAAACTATCGTCAACCATCCGCCAGGTGGCTGAGACTGAAAATGCTCAGGAAATTTTGGAACGCCTCAACGTGGTACCAGTATTGACAGCTCATCCGACCCAAGTGCAACGGAAAACCATGTTGGACCTAACCACTCAGATTCACAGCCTTTTGCGCCAACACCGGGATGTAAAAGCAGGCTTGATGAACGAGACCAAATGGTACAATAATTTGCGTCGAAATATTGAAATTATGATGCAAACCGATATGATCCGTGAAAAGAAACTCAAGGTAACAAATGAGATTACCAATGTCATGGAATACTATAATAGTTCCTTCCTTCAGGCTGTTCCTAACTTAATGTTGGAATACAAACGTCTTGCCAAGGAGCAAGGGATCGAGTTACAGCAACCTAAACCGATTACGATGGGAATGTGGATTGGTGGAGACCGGGATGGGAATCCTTTTGTAACTGCTGAGACCTTGAAGCGATCAGCTACCATTCAAAGTGAAGTTATTCTAAACTACTATATTCAGAAAATATCTAGCCTATATCGGAATTTCTCCCTTTCTACCAATCTTTCAAAAACCAGTCAAGCGGTTGAAGAGATGGCGGCCCGTTCGAGTGATACCTCTGTCTTTAGAGAGAAGGAACCCTACCGTCGAGCCTTCCATTATATTCAATCCAAATTGGTCCAAACCTTATTGAATATTAAGGAATGGTCAGTAGTTGGCTCAACAGTAGATGAGCGCCATCCGATTGAACGTCTTCTCGGTGCTCACACCCATCAACAAGGAGTGGTTTCCGATTATATTGGTACCCGTATCAGTGGTGCTATCCAAGAGTTGGCAGAAGATCGTCCTCCTTATTACGAAACAGTTGAAGAATTTAAACAGGATTTGACCCTGATTCAAGAATCATTGATTGAAAATAAGGCAGAGGCTTTAATCTCAGGTGAGTTTGCTGAGTTATTAGAAGCAGTAGAAGTCTTTGGATTCTTCTTGGCTTCGATTGATATGCGTCAAGATTCGAGTGTCCATGAAGCCTGTGTTGCAGAACTATTAAAGGAAGCAGGGATTAATGATCACTACAGTGATTTATCAGAAGACGAAAAGTGCGAGTTGTTGTTACAAGAGTTGTTAGAAGATCCTCGGATTTTATCTGCTACCCATGCAGAAAAATCAGAATTGCTTGAGAAAGAATTAGCTATTTTCCAAACAGCGCGTGAATTAAAAGACCGCTTAGGAGAAGATGTCATTCGTCAAACCATTATTTCTCACGCGACCAGTGTATCTGATATGCTTGAGTTGGCCATCATGTTGAAAGAAGTGGGACTGATTGATAAGGAAAGCGCACGTGTGCAAATTGTTCCCCTCTTTGAGACGATCGAAGACTTAGATCAGTCTGAGGATACGATGAGAAAGTATCTTTCACTTCCAATAGCTAAACGCTGGATTGCTTCTAAGAATAACTACCAAGAAATTATGCTTGGTTATTCAGATAGTAACAAAGACGGTGGTTATCTATCTTCTTGTTGGACTCTTTATAAGGCCCAACAACAATTAACAGCGATTGGCGACGAATTTGGTGTCAAGATCACCTTCTTCCATGGCCGTGGTGGAACGGTTGGTCGTGGTGGTGGCCCAACCTATGAAGCTATCACCTCACAACCATTGAGATCCATTAATGACCGAATTCGTTTGACTGAGCAAGGTGAGGTCATTGGCAACAAATATGGGAATAAGGATGCAGCTTATTACAACTTAGAAATGTTGGTCTCTGCAACAATTAACCGGATGATTGCTAAGATGAAGAGTGAAAAGAGCATGTCCGATCAGTACAATGAGATTATGGATCAGATTGTCAATCGTAGCTATGATATTTATCGTGAACTGGTTTTTGGCAATGAACATTTCTATGATTACTTCTTCGAATCCAGTCCGATTAAGGCCATTTCTAGTTTCAATATTGGTTCCCGTCCAGCAGCCCGTAAGACCATCAAAGAAATCGGTGGTTTGCGTGCCATTCCATGGGTCTTCTCATGGTCACAGAGCCGCGTGATGTTCCCTGGCTGGTACGGTGTAGGATCCAGTTTTAAAGAATTTATTGATGCAGATCCTGAAAACATTGAAACCTTGCGTTATATGTACAAAAAATGGCCATTCTTCAAGTCCCTTCTTTCAAACGTAGACATGGTGCTCTCAAAAGCCAATATGAACATTGCATTTGAATATGCCAAGCTATGTGAAGAAGAGGAAGTTCGTGACATCTTCAATATTATCCTGGACGAGTGGCAATTGACTAAGGATGTTATTTTACAGATTGAAGGTCATGATGAACTCTTAGCTGAGAACCCTTATCTAAAAGATAGTTTAGATTATCGTATGCCATACTTTAATGTTCTAAACTATATTCAATTAGAATTAATTAAACGCCAGAGACGCGGCGAATTGCCTGCTGATCAGGACAAGTTGATTCATATCACGATTAATGGTGTCGCAACAGGATTGCGTAATTCTGGTTAATCGTGAGCCCTTACAACCAATCCCGATTAAAGGGATTGGTTTTTTACTGGAATAAAGTGAAAATGATTGTGAAAAAACGCGAAAATTGGTCGCAAAGAATAAAATATCTAGCTGTTTATTTCAAAAAAGAAGTGGAAATGAGATTTCACAAACTTTCATTTGGATAAATTCCTTTAAGAAAAAAGAAATAAGAAAAAAAGCTAGTAAAACACTTGCAATTTAGACGAAATTTGATAAAATAGTAAGGAAAGTTAGACTGTATTGCCTACTGTCTATCTATA